>JABDLO010000487.1 GCA_013002995.1 Saprospiraceae bacterium
CGGGACAGTCATGCCGGCGCCATGACAACTGACATATGCGGGATGTCTACCTTAAGCTATACAGAGGGGACCTGGATGTCAACAGGGTGTACGGATGAGATGACGATTACAGTCACGGCGACTGATGAGTGCGGGCTTACAACGAGTTTAGATTTTACCTACACGATTACGGATACGACGCCTCCGACGTTGACAGGAGGGATGAATGGCAGTGGCGAGTGTACGGGTGTAGATCCATCGATGAATGCAGGATATATCGCCTGGCGAGACAATCATGCCGGTGCTATGACGACAGATATATGCGGGATGTCTACTTTAAGCTATACAGAGGGTACCTGGATGTCAACAGGTTGTACAGATGAGATGACGATTACGGTCACTGCTACAGATGAGTGTGGACTTACGACGAGTTTAGATTTCACTTATACGATTACGGATACGACGCCTCCGACATTGACAGGAGGGATGAATGGCAGTGGCGAGTGTACGGGTTCAGATCCATCGATGAATGCAGGATATATCGCCTGGCGGGACAGTCATGCCGGCGCCATGACAACTGACATATGCGGGATGTCTACCTTAAGCTATACAGAGGGGACCTGGATGTCAACAGGTTGTACAGATGAGATGACGATTACAGTCACCGCGACGGATGAGTGTGGACTTACGACGAGTTTAGATTTCACCTACACGATTACGGATACGACGCCTCCGACATTGACAGGAGGAATGAATGGCAGTGGCGAGTGTACGGGTTCAGATCCATCGATGAATGCAGGATATATCGTCTGGCGGGACAATCATGCCGGTGCTATGACGACAGATATATGCGGGATGTCTACCTTAAGCTATACAGAGGGGACCTGGATGTCAACAGGTTGTACAGATGAAATGACGATTACAGTCACCGCTACAGATGAGTGTGGACTTATGACGAGCTTAGATTTCACCTATACGATTACGGATACGACACCTCCGACATTGACAGGAGGGATGAATGGCAGTGGCGAGTGTACGGGTGCTGATCCATCGATGAATGCAGGTTATATCGCCTGGCGAGACAATCATGCCGGTGCCATGACAACTGATATATGCGGGGTTTCTACCTTAAGCTATACAGAGGGTACCTGGATGTCAACAGGGTGTACGGATGAGATGACGATTACAGTCACTGCTACAGATGAGTGTGGGCTTGCAACGAGTTCAGATTTTATATACACAATCACTGACACTACCCCTCCCATTGTCACTGCTCCAGGCAACATGATGATTGATGGATGTGGTCCAGCGGATATTACACTAGTGAGTTCATTAGCCTATTCAGACGTTACGGTTACAATTACGGAAATGCAGTTTTCAAATGAAGGAGGATCGTTTACAGAAGTTTGTGGGATTCAAAGTATTAACTACTTTGATGGTATGGTTATGAACGGATGTGTAATAACAGTGACCAGGACCTTTACTGTTATAGACATGTGTGGCAATATGGGAATGGGAACACAGGTATTTACAATAGAAGATCTATCTCCCCCAATGATTACAGCTCCTATGGATCTGGGAATTACAGGTTGTGATGTAGATACTATTGAAACTATGGGAATTCTTCCGTATTCAGAGATTGAAATGAGTATATCAGAAACCCAGTTGATGATGGCAGGAGGTATGGTAATTGAAAATTGTAATATAGCAAGCATCACTTACCAGGATGTTATGAGCACCGGATGTCCCATTGAAGTAACCAGGACTTTCAGAGTGGAAAATGAATGTGGTTTGACGTCTTCTGATGTGCAGATAATAACAATCAGTGATAATTTAGCACCTGTTGTTATGAATCCCCCAATGGATGTCATGGTGCTGTGTGAAGATGATATTCCCGCTGTTCCTGATGTAATAGCTGAAGATAATTGCTTAGGGACTATCACAGGAATATTTACCGAAACAGATAATGGTGGTGACGGAACTTCTGGGAATCCATTGATCATTACAAGAACATGGACTTTTGAGGATAACTGTATGAATCCATTGGTTGTTACCCAAACCATTACTGTTCAAAATAATATGCCTCCAATGCAACCCATTCCTCCGGCAGATGTTACTGTGTCTTGTGCAGATGATATCCCCCCGAATGTCGAATTGACAGCTGTAGAAGAATGTGGATTGGTCATTACTGTATTTGGAGTTGATTCTGATAATGGAGGTGATGGATGTCCTAATTCCCCACTTGTTATCACAAGAACGTGGACATTTATGGATAGCAATGGAGATGAATACTCGGTGAGCCAGACTATAACTGTAGTTGATGATGAGGCACCTCAACTGCCAAATGCTCCTCCTCCAGCTAATTATACATGCGAAACTGAAATACCACCTCCGATGCCACTAAATGCAGTTGACAATTGTGATGGTAATATCATGGTATCACCTGTTGATACTCGTAATTCTGGTACCGGTTGTCTGGGTAGTCCGATTATAATCAATAGAAAATGGATATTTGAAGATATGTGTGGTAATAAAGACTCCATTGAGCAGATCATATCTGTGGAAGATAATGTACCACCGACAGCAGTACTGCCTCCTGATATATCAATAGATTGTTCTGAAGATCCTTATAATTTAGGAATAACCGGTGAGCCTATTATGGTTATGGACAATTGTCCGGCAAATGGTATGGTAACAGTTGATTCAGCAAGTGTTGAAATTTATGACATGAATGGATTGCTATCTGGAATAAGTCGTACCTGGACCTTAACTGATCCATGTGGTAATCAATTGGTCCATGTTCAAGAAATTACCATTGAAGACAATGAACCACCGGTTCTACAGTTTTGTGACGAAGATCAATTCATTCAATTGGATCCGGGCGAATGTGAAGCACTTGCCTTCTTCCTTGAGCCACAATTCACCGATAATTGTGGAATAGTCATTGAAAGAACAGATACAACTGGATTAATGTCAGGAGATCCATTCTTTGTTGGGTCGAATATCATTGAATGGACTGCAACTGATGTAGGTGGTAATACAGCTGTATGTCAAATAGAAATATTTGTACAGGATTTTACACCTAATGCTTTTGCTTGTAAAGGAATGGTTAATGTTTCATTGGGTGAAGATTGTAAATATACATTAAGGCCTGAAGATGTATTAGAGGGTGGGCCATACGGTTGTTTAGAAAACTATGAAGTAACTGTTGGTACCGGTACCCATGATAACATCATACCTATTCCAACGAGCCCAATGATTACCGGTGATTATATAGGGATTCCTTTAATTTATGTAATTGAAGATCCTTTGAGTGGATTAAAATGTTGGGGCTATATTCTTATTGAAGATAAGCTTAGCCCTAGGTTTGACAACTTGAATGAAGAAATAAATTGTGGTGATGACACCTCTCCTGATGGTGTTGGATTCCCATTTGACGAAAGTGGAATCATGGAGATTATTGGTGACAGCGGATACATAGTGGATGGGGTGGATAACTGTCTACTTGCTGATGTGACTTATTCTGACAGCCTGGTGATCATGGATTGTAATTCTGATTACACTGAGGTGATTTATCGAAGATGGACAGGAATTGATGAATTAGGGAATATAGGAATGGGTGTCGATACAATAAAAGTATTGAGGCTTAATCTTGATGATGTCATAATGCCTCCTAATTATAACGATGTCGATGAATCATCCCTGGCATGTGAAGATCTTGGATCGGTATGGAATTTATTATCTAATGGAAATCCGTCTCCTGATGGATCCGGAGGATTATCAGGTACTGGAAGACCTGAAGGAGTAGATTGTGAGAATGTGCTGATTCAGTTTGACGATCTGAGGATTGAACAATGCGAAGAAGTAGGTAATTGCTTTAAGATATTACGGACCTGGACGGTACTGGACTGGTGTACGAATGAAGACAGTACACATACACAGATCATAAAAGTAATTGATGATAAAGCTCCTGAATTTGTAGACCTACCTGATACTATTTATGTTGATGCCGCCCACCATGTATGTGAAGGGAATGTAGTACTTGACATTCCGGAAGCAGTTGATAATTGTGCACAGAATGTTTCTGTTGATGCTTTTGGAAATGCACCTGTTACAGTAACAATTACAGATGTAATAACTGTAGAGGGTATGCCTCTGGGACCAAATACAATTTATCTTTCAGCTGAAGATTGCTGTGGAAATATTGGTCTTGATTCTATCATCATATTGGTAGAAGATAATACTGCCCCGGTAGCCATATGTAAAGAATACATCAATGTGAGTCTCACTTATGATGAGGAGTTGGCTGAAGAGGATACTTTTTATGGTATTGCTAAGGTATTTGCTGATAACCTTAATAATGGAAGTCATGACAACTGCAATCCAGTATGGATGAAGGTGAGAAGAAAGGAATACAATGATCAATGTGAAGGTGAAGACTACGATCATCTATTCAATGATTATGTAAAACTTTGTTGTGAAGATGCGGATGTAGAGTATGTTGAAGTTATGCTTCGAGTCTACGATGTGGATCCGGGGCCAGGACCTATTGCTGATTCTCTTCATCTACCGGGACAACCATTATTCGGAAGATATAATGATTGTTGGAGTAGAGTCTATGTGGAAGATAAATTACCCCCAGAGTTGATTGCACCAAGTGATGTCACAGTTAGTTGTGAATACTATTTCAGTTTTGATGATTTGGGAGCTTCTTTTGGTATTGTTAATGAGAATAGTAGATTAAGGGATGAATTCTCAGGAGAAGATTTCTATTGTGAGGGTGATCCGGAATATGATGCTTCTGATCCATGGGTAATTGAAAGACAAGTGCTTGGCTTAAATGGATATGCTATAGATGCGTGTGGAGTGGTGGTAGAAGAAGAAGCTATACTTGAAGAAGATTGTGATAAGAGCTTGATCACGCGATATTTTACTGCTACGGATGAGGCTGGCAATTCAAGTACAGCTGTACAATACATCTATATTCAGAATTGCACTCCATATTATATCAATGATGTTACATGTGAGGATGAAGATCCTGCAGATGGTGTGATCTGGCCTTGTGACTATGAGACCACAGGATGTACTGCAGACACAGATCCTTCGATTACCGGAGAACCAATTATTACTGCACATTACTGTGAAGCCATAGGAGTGAGTTATGAAGATTATATTTTTGAAAATAATGGTGAAGGTTGTACAAAGATCATAAGAGTTTGGGAAGTCACCAATCTGTGTAGCCATGACGTTGAAGATGTATGGCATTACAGTCAGACCATCAAAATAATAGATGACATTGCTCCATTCATCATAAGATGTAATAATGTGACCAGTTGTGCATATGAAGGTTGTGAATCAGAAGTTGAATTAAAGATCACAGCTGTTGACAACTGTAAATCAACTGAACAGCTGGACTACTATGTAGAAGTAGATGTGGATTCAGATGGTATCATTGATCATGAATCAGATTCTCTATCATATTCATTGACATTGCCGATTGGAGAGCATAAGGCTTACTGGACAGTAAGTGATGGATGTGGAAATGTGTCTACCTGTGAACAGACGATAACAATCTTCGACTGTAAACCACCTACACCTTATTGTTATGAAGGCTTAAGTACCTCAATTAGTGGAATAGAAGGTACAGTAACGATCTGGGCGAGTGATTTCGACAGAGGATCATTTGATGAATGTTCCGGACCTGTTGATTTTTCAATTGGGCCTGACAGGGATAGTATAGGCATAACAATCTCTTGTGAAGATCTGAATGGGCTTGACAGGATGGTCATAGATATACCATTATATGTATGGGATACCATAGGTAATTACGATTTATGTGAGACTCATCTTGTAGTAACCGTTGGGAATTTAGGGTGTGATGAAGAAGCTTCAATGACATTTATCACGGGAAGGGTTGATACAGAATCAGGAGAAGGGATCGAAGCCGTTGAGATTGACCTGATGGATGATGGACATGTGATGAGTATGGACCTAACTTCAGATGATGGAAGTTTTATGATTGAAGATGTTTTGATGAATGCTGAGTATAAGCTGGAATTAAACAAAGAAGATGATCCATTAAATGGAGTCTCGACATTAGATATAGTAATACTACAGCAACATATATTGGGTATAAAGAAACTTCCGAGCGCATATCAATTGATTGCAGGAGATGTAAACGAGAACGATAAGTTGTCTGCTACAGATATAATAGAGATGAGAAGACTGATACTAGGGATTGATAAAGATTGGCGGTTTAATAAACCATGGAGGTTTATACCTGCAGGTAATTACAGTGATGAAGATGTATACCATGTTGAAATGGATGGAGAAGAGATCGAATCAGGCGAAGCAGAGATGATTAAAAATTATGTGGGAGTTAAGATTGGAGATCTCAGTGGAGATGTGGATGCTCATTATGCTAGAAATGCCGGAAGTAGGAGTTCTAATTTGGCATTTGTTGAATACGGTTTAATATCGAATGAGACTGAGGGAGAAATTACCATACCAATATTTGTATCTACAGATGAAGAAATGACAGGACTTCAGTTGGAGTTAGGAAGCTCCAATGATAATCTGGAAATATTAGATGTTCATTTAGATGAAGGTATTATTGAGTCTGATGAAGTTTATGTGATGGATGGAAGTGTGAGAATCAGCAAGGCGAATAGAATTGAAGTGGGAACCCGTATTAAACTGCTTGATCTTAAAGTGAGGATATGGAATAATGCTTCAAATGGTCAGCTGGGACTAGAATTAAAAAATGAAGTATTAAATTCAGAATGGTATAATAATGAACTTACAGCCAATCCATTTATGGTAAGGAATATTGTAACTGGAGGACCGGAAGTGTCATTAAAGTCTGTTAATCCTAATCCATTTGCAGATTATACACAATTATCCATCTATTCAGATAAAGATCGAAGTATCAGATTACTATTGACGGACCTTTCAGGGAAGACGTTGAGAATGATGACCTATAATCTTAATTCAGGATTGAATCAGTTGAGACTTGAAAGAGAACAACTTGATGGAGGCATTTACATCATTAGGAGTATTGAGTGGCCACAATTGAACCATAAGGTGATGGTTGTTGATTGATGAAATTATTTTAATAAGAGTACGGTATAACTGATTTAAAAATGACTGCATATATTAAAAAATAATTTAATGTATGCGGTCATTTAAATTTATGCCGCTTTTAATTGATATTCATGAATAGCTGAAATAGAGCACTGGATATATGGGAGTTTCCGTCTTAGACTCAAAGTTTCCTATCCCTTAAAAATAATAAATGTAGCATAAGAGATTCCTGATAAGAAAGTCTCTTATAAATCACCTTCCTAGATTGAAGAACAGTAAATCTTCAATCAATCATTTTTCAATATTATAGAATGAGATACTTAATCATTAAAGATAAAAAACCCAAACCCTCCGGGATCCCTTATAATAATGTTATCAACAATCCCTTCTTTATTAAAGAAGGTGATCTCTTCAGTAATAGGTATTTGTGCTTCTTTTATCCTTTTGATCACCTCAATGTTATTGCCACTATTAAAATAGGTGAAAGATGGATTAAAAAAGAGATGTGGACACATATGAAACTTCATTAGACTTATTCCTAACTGTGATTGATTACCCAAAGAAACCCAGCCACCTTCTACGTTGCCGGCGTTGATATTATATCCCAATAAAGACCAGAAAGAAAAAGATTTTTTAAAGTCGAAAGCTTCAATACTAATTCCTGAAAATTTCCCGGGCAACTCTTTTACTTCTTCAAAAGAAGGAAATTCAGGATAACTATCCATATGACATAATTCAATAATTGTCCCACTTGGTGCAGAAACAAATTGACTATCGTCTTTATTGATGATATGATATTGCTCTGCCAAAGAATCAATGGTTTTGCCCCAATCATCATTGTAAAAGATTAACCCTGGTCTTGAATACCTATCTGGATTGATTCTTATAATAAGTCCGCCACCTATTACATAATGTTGATCATCAGACTCAAATAAGTAGTATTGTAATGACTCATAAAATTCTTTAGATTGTTTCAAATCCGGGGTAGGGGTGTTAATGATAGCTTTCATACTAGTTATTTATTCTAAATCTAATCATAATCTATAAGTAGTTGCGAAAATTTGAAATAATTCCATCCTACATTCAATGCAAACAGGAAATAAAAAAGGCTGATATCAATGATACCAGCCTTCATAAATAGGATTAAATAGTATGAATAGTCTTGTTAGACTTGTGCAACGATTTGCGTCGCATGAAGGTCTACATTTAGTCCTTCGTAAAGTGAGAAGTTATCTTAAAACGGTTACGTCACCCGTTAATTTCTTAGTTGTTCCATCAATCAGTTCTGCTTCTACCAGGTATACAAATACTCCAGGGTTCACTGGTTTGCCGAGGAATGTTCCATCCCATCCCAATTCAGGTAAATTAGGCTGGAAGTTTTCAATTCTGGCTACCAATTCACCCCATCTATCGAAGATCAGCAGTTTCTTAATTTCTCTGATATTTCCAATATCTGAAGAGTATACAGTGAAGAAGTCATTTTCTCCATCATCATTAGGAGTAAAGATATTTGGCACATAGATCTCAGCCCTTCTGTCTACTCGTATATCAATATTTGCATCAGCAGAACATCCATTAATGTCAGTTACAGTAAATGTATATCTCGTTGTTTCATAAGGAGTAGCTGTAGTCTCCATGCAGTCAGGACAATCGACACTTTCTTCCGGAGTCCAGAGTACTTCAGCAATTTCTTCCTCAGGTAATGAGGTGTTACCAGAAAGTACCACAGATTCACCAATCTTGATATAATCTATATCTGCAGCAACATCTACATCTATCAGGTTACCATCAGCAAGGATCACATTATCACTGACAATACATCCATTAGCATCTCTTATGGTTATGTTATATGAACCGGCTCTCAAATCAGTAAATATGCGCTGATCTGTATAATCGGAACCATTGAATGAAACCTCATATGGTGCTGTTCCTCCTTCAAATCCTGTAACGGTAATTGTACCATTTACTTCCCCGATACAGACAGGTCTGGAAAGATCTACATCAAAACCATTGAGCACATTTGGTATTGGATTGACCAGAACTGAATCCAGGGAGATACAGCCCGATACTCCATTAATAACCTCAAGGTAATACCATCCTTCTCCTCCAACGGTTGGATTCATTGTTCCCTGACCGGAAACAATTAGCCCATCATTAGTATACCATCTTATTACTCCATTATCATGATTGTTGACCTGACCATCAAGGCTGGCAGTGTTATCAGAACAATTCAATAACTGATCCGGACCTGCATTAACTTCAGGATACATCAACATTTCATCTACCATTACAGTATCAATATTGATACAACCATTAAGCGTATCCATGGATTCAAGGTAGTAGGTTCCACTATTGCTGACATCCAGAGTTAATCCATCAGCTCCTTCAATTACATCACCATTAGAGTCAAACCACCTGTGAACGATACTTGGTCCTGTCTGAGAGTTCGATGCATCAATCATAGTAAATGAAGTTTCACAACTCAATGGATCAGGTTGGTCAATATTGACCAGAGGATATTCAACTCTATCCTGAATTGTAAAGTCATTGAAATTAGTACAACCAGTAATGGTATCTCTCACTACCAAGGTGACCATTCCACTTTCTTCTACCATCACGCTTACACCTTCAGATTGTCTGCCATCCTCCATTATCCATGTATAGATTACGTGTTCTTCAGTTGGTGTATATAATAGGATACTTGAAACAAGACAGTTGATAACATCATCAGGATCGGCAAGTATCAATGCACTTGGTTCATTGGTTCTGTCATGTACAGTCACAGGAACAGCAGGAGATTCACACATACTCTCAGAATTGTAAACTGTGAGATAGTAAATGCCTACCTGATCTACTGTTACTTGATTTTCAGTAGAAATTGTATTCCCTTGTTCGTCAGTCCATCGATATGTGATGTCAGGACCTTGAGATGAATTCGATCCATCCAGGGTAACTTCTGAAATCAGACATGTGATCATTTGATCTGGGCCTGGATCTGCAACCGGAACATTGTCATTGATGGTAATCTCGACACTATCTATAGCTGTACACAGATTATCAAATACTACAGTTGCATAATACCATCCTGGGATGCTTGCTTCAATGACTTCACCATCGAATTGTGTATTATTTGGTCCTTCCCATGTCACATTGCCAGGAGCAGTAGGCGTCGCTGTTAATGTTATGGAAGCTAAATCACAAGATATTTCTCCTCCGATGCCCGCATCAATACTTTCTACACACTCAGAGCATGAAGACTGATTTACAACTACAGAAGCACTGCAATCATCACCGATATTGGTTATAGTCAATTCAATATCCTGACCATCAGCAGGCAGAGGAGAAATCTCAATCTCTATATTATAATCAAATGGACCCCATTGAGTACCATTGTGTGATACCATATATTGACTTGGTGACATTAAGTTAATGGCATTCACTTCCAGAGTGACTGAATAGAAGTCATCATCTGTGGTAGTCCCTGTATTATTATCATTACATATTCCTTCTACTGCTTGAACTACTTCAAGAGCACAATCATCAGAGCATGGTTCTGGTGGAGTAACACTTATCACTTGTGAACATTGAGCATCCTGGTCATCAACAATCGTGATGTCTAGAGGACCAGCTGAAATAAGATAAGGTCCGAAGATTACATCTGTCCCATAGGTTCCAGATGTATTGTTAAGATCATCAGCTGTCCATGTTCCGGCAGTATTTAATCCACTCACATTAACTGTAAATGTATAAGTATCGTCTGATGGATCAGTTCCAGTATTGTTATCGTCGCAAATTGGATCAGAAACTAAAGGTGCATCAAGTACACATAATTCAGAACATGTTGCAAAAACACCAAGATCAGCAGTATCTGAACAAGAAACATCATCTACGTCTTCTACAGTAATTGTTGTCAATGAGGCATCAGTCTGTATAGGAAGCTGGAAGGTAGCCATCTCACCATAAGTAAATGTACCGACAGTTTCCTGGCCAAGTTTTACATTGTATTGGTTACTTAATGATCCATTAAGTGCAGCAACTATCAGGCTCACATCATATACATCGTCAGAAGGATCTGAAAGGGTACCATTATCATTACAATCAGCAGTCCAGCTGTCGATTGTGATAAGACATGCATTTGAACATGATGATAGAGAGACAGTTGCAACCACTTCTTCACATAAGGAGTCATCAATATCTGCAATGCTTAGGTTGTGAATGTTTCCATCAGCAGGCAGTTGAACAGTTCCAATCTCGCCATAGTTAAATGTTCCAAGAACTACACTTCCTTCACTTATTGTGTATTGTCCCGTAGTTCCAGGATTTAGGATATCAACTTCAACCTCAACTAAGTAATAATCATCTGAAGCATCAGAAGGTGTACCGTTGTCAAAGCATGTTTCACTGATGATTGTGGCATCTATCAGGCACTCATCTGAACAAGTAGTTAAAGGTGTGGACATATAACTGAAGTTACAAGTACCTTTATCTGCGTCAGTAAAGATGATTTCGTGTGTAAGATTATCTGCATCAATATTGAAATTGATCAGTGATCCATAATCATAGCTACCCATATTATTACCATCAACGGTAACTGTTACCTGACCGGAATTTCCACCATTTAAAATACTTATCATGGCACTTACTTCATAGAAATCGTCAGAAGGATCTGATGGGGTTCCACCATTATTACATTCCATTTGAATATTTTCTAATGTGAGTAAGCATTCATCAGAACAAGTTATCAGTACTTCAGTATCAATAGAGTCATTACATGCAGCTTCATCTTTGTCTTCAACTGTGATCACGTGGCTATTTTCGTCAGCAGGTAAAACAATGGAAGCTGTTGTTCCATAATCGTATTCTGCTATTTGCGTTCCATCAACTTTAACAGTGTACTTATTGCTTGGTCCTGGATTTGCAATTTCAACATCAAATGTGATTGTGTAATCATCATCAGAAGGATCAGATGGCGTATTTCCATCATTACATTCCGAACTGTAATTAGTGATCGTTATTGAACATACATCACTACAAGATGTCAATGGATCAGTATCAAAAGCAGCTGAACATGTAACATCAGAAACATCCTGAACTGTTATGGTTTTTACATTTCCATCAGCAGGAAGACTGATTATTGTTGATTGGCTATATGGATTGGTTACCAACACATTTCCATCAACAATCACTTGATAATCAGAACTATTATTGGTTCCACTTACGTCAAATGATACATTGTAGAAATCATCTGAAGCATCTGATGGAGTACCATTATCATCACAGGTTGTTATGACATTGGATATCACTATTTCGCATTCATTAGAACAAGGATCCATTGTGCCAAGATCGATAGTTTCATTACAAGCATTATCATCAACATCTCTTACTTCAGCAGTGATGACAGCACGATCAGCAGGAAGTGTGAAAGTAGCATCCGTTCCATAATCAGCAGTAGCGACTACATTACCATTGACCACAACTTCAAATTGTCCGGTTGCTCCCTGATTAATTGCAGAAGCATTGACAGTTATGTTGAAGAAGTCATCAGAAGCATCGACTGGAGTACCATTATCATCACAAGTTGAAGTAAAGTTATCTACGGTGAGATCACAAGTGTTAGAACAAGGATCCATTGTGCCAAGATCTATAGTTTCATTACAAGCATTATCATCAACATCTCTTACTTCAGCAGTGATGACAGCACGATCAGCAGGCAGTACGAAAGTAGCATCCGTTCCATAGTCAGCAGTAGCGACTATATTACCATTTACCACAACTTCAAATTGTCCTGTTGCACCGTGGTTTATCGCGGAAGCATTGACAGTTATATTGAAGAAGTCATCAGTAGCATCGACCGGCGTACCATTATCATCACAAGTTGAAGTAAAGTTATCAACGGTCAGATCACAAGTGTTAGAACAAGGATCCATAGTACCAAGATCAATTACCTCACTACAAGCATTATCATCGACATCTCTCACTTCAGCAGTGATGGCAGCACCATCAGCAGGCAGTGTGAAAGTAGCATCTGTTCCATAGTCAGCAGTAGCGACTACACTACCAT
>JABDLO010000352.1 GCA_013002995.1 Saprospiraceae bacterium
ATATGATTCTACTCTTGCAGTATATGCAAATCCATCATCATAGTAATTACCTCGACCTGGTTTGAAATTGGCCAACATACATCCTTTGGCATTCCTTATATATGGGTTACCCCAGGGATACTTCGCCATATCTCTTCCACCTCTGGAAGCATATTCCCATTCTGCCTCTGTGGGCAATCGGAAAGTAGGCATAGGCCATTCATTAAGGACATTGATTCTATAGTCATTAAGATATGCCGTCCTCCAGGAACAGAAGAAATTTGCCGCTTTCCAGTCAACTCCCACAACTGGGTAGTCGTCGAAAGCCGGATGCCACCAGTAGTACTCCATTAAAGGGTCACCATAATGGTGGGCAAAATCCTTAACGAATACCATTGTATCGGGGTAGTAGTTCTCGATGAATTCATCGAGTGAAATTGTTTCTACTGATGCTTCAGCTGAGACGCTTCCCGGTAATGCGGTATTTCCATCAACTGTGAAGTAATGCACGAACTGACGGTATTCATTGTTAGTGATCTCCGTTTGATCCATGAAGAAACTGGAAATCGTAACTTGTTTGTTATAATTGATTTGAGTGGCCGGAACATCTTCATCCGCTTGACCCATGTGAAATGTACCTGCTGGAATTGGAACCATTCCAAAGGGAACAGTCATAACCCAGCCTTCACGGTTAGGAACACCAACAACATTTCCCTGGTCTCCTCCACCACCTCCTCCTCCAAGCAGACCACATCCGCCAACGAATGCAACCGCTAAAATCAACAAGCCTGACTTGAAGTAACTCTTTATATCCACAGACATCATCATATTTTCTGCTTTACACTAATTCCTATTTTGTAAAAGATAACTATTGCTTTGCACTTTTATTGTGTTAAAAAAAATTTATGCAAGATTACTCTCACACTCAATTTGATTTAAAAATTGAAAAAATGAAATAATTACAAAACTTTTACCGACCCAAATTGAGTAATTTCTCATTAAAAGCAAAATATTTTAATAATTAATGCCTAAATCTGGGAGTACGGATAATTTTTCTTCCTCCGAACGGACTTACAGGCATAACATAACTTAACATCACCTCATGTGACGTCGGTTGCTTGGCTTCCTGATTTTGAATTATATAATCAAAAGAGTAACCAAATTTCAATGAGTTATCTTTTAATAGACTATAACCCAAAATAATGATTGCTGCCTCCGACTGTCTAAGGATATCCCACCCCACATTTTATCATTGTAAGTGGCTATCGCTGACAGATCGAAAGAATAGGTATTGAAATCAGATTTAACCAGGACGCTTGGTGTGATTACTAAATTGTAAGAAACACTATAATGATATCCCCCAACAAGGTACAAGCTTTTCTCCAGGCTATTTCTAAGATCATCCAATCCAAAGTTAAATTGGGCCTCAATTAAGTGGTTGACACTGAGACCCGCAAAATATTTTTCAGCTTGATAATACAGACCCAGACCCAGATCAGGTCTAATTTGAGTTTCCTTACCCTCAAGGCGATATGGATCATCCGGATCGGCCCACAAGTATTGATCAAAATCAATTGACTGTGAGATTACCCCAAGCCTTACCCCAAGGCTAAGTTTCTTATCCTTTATATTTAAGTGATAGGCATAAGTTGCCTGAAGACTAAGATTATTCAATGGTCCTAAATTGTCATTGGTGATCTCAGCTCCAAATCCACTCTGGAGTTTATATATTGGCGTAGCAAAATTAACTGTTGTGGTAGTCGGTGCTCCACCGGATCCACCGAAAGAAGGTTGATATCCTGTCCATTGAGTCCTATGGGCAAGAGTAAATTTTCCGGCGCCTTCAACTCCTGCATAACCTGGATTATAGAAAAGCTGGTTGAACATATACTGAGTGAATTGGGGATCTTGCTGAGCCCTGGTTTCAGAGAAAACTCCAACCATCAACATGGACAATATAAGTAGCCTAATTATTTTCATTCAGCTTTACGGCGCTTTATAGGGCATAAATATAGCTGATTTTTACTATTTGTATCAATCAAAATAAAAAACAGCATCTCAAGTATTAACGCAAAACTTAAGATGCTGTTATATGTTGTTACCAATCCGGAATCAATAAAACCAGATCATATTATTTTTTTACTCCATTCACCTTCTTAATATACAATTCAATAGCACCTGTCATGGATGGAGCATTAGGCTGTGGTGCTTCAATATCGAGAATTAAATTACTGTCCCTTACAGCCTTTGAGGTCGTAGGCCCGAAAGCAGCAATCCTGGTACTATTTTGTGTAAAATCAGGGAAATTGACAAACAGAGAATTGATCCCGGAAGGGCTGAAGAATGCAATAACATCGTACTTTATATCAGCAAGGTCTGATAGATCGCTGGCAACGGTACGGTATAGTGTTGCTTCAGAAAAATTGTATTCGTTTTCTCTTAAGAAACTTGGGATATCATCCTTTCTGATATTTGAGCATGGAAACAAGTACTTTTCATTTCTATGTTTCTTCAAAACCTCAATCAGATCTAAAGCAGTTCTATGGCCGGTGAATATTTTTCGTTTCCGGATTACAATATACTTCTGCAGATAATTCGCAGTTTGTTCCGAAATACAGAAGTACTTCATATCTGTAGGCACTTCATTTTTCAACTC
>JABDLO010000364.1 GCA_013002995.1 Saprospiraceae bacterium
AGATGATAACGGCACACCAGATGATGAAAGTGATGATATAATTGGTGGAAATCCAGATACAATTACAATAACTTATGACCCTGATGAGATTTATGTCTCTCGAGCTTGCGGGTTTAAAACAATTTTCCGCAACTTCTCGATCACCTTAATAGATGATGGTGATAATTGGATTCAGACTTTCGCTAACGTTTCTGAAAACCTTACTATAGAAAATGAAGAACAGGCACATATCAACATTACGCATTAGTCTCATGCTACTGCTGATAACGATTTCAGCCTTAGCTCAAGAAGAAATTGATTCGTTGGTTGCATCCAATGATGTAGCAAAAGACAGCATACGGATCACTAATAGATATGGCCTCAGATTAGGTGGTGATCTAAGTAAAATCGTTCGGACTGTCCTGGAAGATGGATATTCAGGCTTCGAGATCATGGGAGATTACAGGCTCACAAGGCGTCTTTATCTTGCTGGAGAAATAGGAACAGAAGAGAAAACAACCATTACCAATAATCTTAACAGTACAGCCAACGGAAGTTATTTTAAAGCAGGAATCGATTATAACACTTATGACAATTGGTTCGGTATGGAAAACTCAATTTATACAGGCCTTCGAATTGGTGCCAGCACATTCAAGCAGACCATAAACAGCTTCACCATTTATAATACAGATCAATACTGGGGTGAACAATTTTCCTCCACAACACCTGAAGAATTTAGCGGACTCACGGCTTTATGGACCGAACTGATCATTGGTATTAAAGCAGAGGTGTTGCCTAACCTTTATATTGGCATTAATGGTCAGCTCAAGGTCCTTATTTCTGATGATGCACCGAACAATTTCGAAAACGTTTATATTCCTGGATATAACAAGACCTTCGATAGCGGGCGATTTGGAGTTGGATATGGGTATAATATTGCCTACCTCATTCCTTTATACAAAAAGGAGAAATAATCCCTAAAACCTGATAAATATCATAGCAACCTGAATAGATCTTTTAGAACTTTGGTTCTAAATCAAAAGATCATGAAACCACTAGCATATCTTCTTTTATTCACCCTGTTGGGTTGTGCAACCTCCAATAATCTCAATGCAGAATTCGATGATTCCGTAGATTTTGAAGCTTATGAGACCTTCGTTCTTTGTGTTGATGATTTCTTTGTTGAAAACACAAGTTATCCAGAATATGATAATCTAGAAATTCGTCAGCTAATTGGTAAGGAAGTCGAAAAGCAAATGATTAACCGGGGTCATAGAACAAACGTCATAAAACCCCAATTACAAGCTGGATTTAGAATCTTATTGGATCATGAAGAAGTGGTGTTCACCAACTGCGATGTACAGACGGAGTATGGGTATTGGAAAACATGTACTATAAATAGGGAAGTTTACACAACAGAAACATTGGTGCTTCATGTTTCGGATATTGAAAAGAACCAGGTCATATGGCAAGCCAAGATCGATTGCGATTTTAATAGGTCGTCTAAAGCTCTAGAGGATTATACCAAGGAAATCGTTGAAACGGTTTTTAACGAATATCCACGAGTTTCGGACTTGGCCTTGTAATGATTTCAATCATAATTCGTATATTTTGGTCCACTAATCTCTGCTAATATGACCAAAAAAGAAATCGCTGACCTCCTTGAGAGGAATCATATCGATCTATTAAGTTGGCTAGAATCCCATGAAAATACGAAGTGGGAAAACGGACCTCAAGGAAAATGGACCACTGGGCAACAAGCACTTCATTTACTGCAAAGCATGAAGCCCTTGAACAGTGCCATGAGTATGCCTAAATTCGTTTTGAAGTACAAATTCGGAAAAGCCAATCGAAAGGTTAGGAATTTTGAGGCCGTCATTAAGCGATACGAAGAGCGTTTAAAAGAAGCACCTCAAGGTGCAACATTCAAACCTTCAAGGAAAATGGATGTACCAAGGGTCCGGGATAAATCCTATATCATGGACCGTTTGCATATCGAAAACAAAAAACTGGTTTACAAGCTCAAGAAATGGAAGGACAAGGACCTTGACGAATTCATCATTTCACATCCGCTTATGGGCAAGATGCCAGTTAGGGAAATATTGATGTGGACCGCCCATCATGTCGATCACCACACAAAAGAATTACAAGAGAAATATTGATCATATAATAGCTCAATTCGTATCTTTCAAGTAAAAGCAAACTTGAAAAGATTTCATTTATTCGAATTTGAGGACTATGCATGGTTTCCCAAAAACATACGTGATGGAGGAACCGATTTCCTTGGCTTTGTATTAAGACTCCTTAACTATTATGACCCATCTATTGAAATCCTTGAAAATCTTTCTAGAGAAACAGGTCATTCGCATATTATTGATCTTTGCTCAGGAGGTGGAGGTCCTATATCTCTTATTCAAGAAAAGATTGATGGCAAAATAGGAATGACATTTACTTTAACTGATAAATTTCCTAATCTATCCGCATATAATCGGCTTAAATCCAACTCTAACGAAATTATAGATTTCAAGGAAGAACCCTTGGATATACTTAATGATGAAATAGGTCATGACGGTATTCGAACTCTTTTCACTGCCATTCATCATTTTAAGCCCCGAGAGGTAAAGGGTATTCTTCAAATTACGATAAGGGATGATATGCCCATCGCTATTTTTGACGGAGGAGATAAACACATAGGGAGTATTTTGGCCATACTTATTACCCACCCTATTCTTTTTCTCTTCTGCACACCTTTTATTAGACCATTTAAGTGGCAAAGATTATTATTCACATATATAATTCCTTTGATTCCTGTCTATGCCATCTGGGACGGAATTGTTTCTATTTTGAGGCTACATACACCTAAAGAACTATTGGCTATTGCACATGATGCTGATCAAGGCAATAAATACAATTGGTCATCTGGCAAGGTCAAGAACCGTATAGGATTCAATGTCGCTTTTTTGGTTGGGAAGCCACGACTTTGAATTC
>JABDLO010000373.1 GCA_013002995.1 Saprospiraceae bacterium
TTCTAAATCCAGGTTTTCATTAAGGTATAATCACTTTCTCACGGTGATTAACATGCATTCAATTATCCCCAGAATTGAGGATTGTGTGTAGGAATTTTACAGTCTTGCGTCTAATTAATTCTAAATGTATAGAATACCTTGTTACTCATGTCAGAAATCATACCTAACTGAAGGACTTTGTAATGGAGTGGTCATTTTTTATGTATAAAATGACAAATAAGTGTCACTTTGTTTTCAATCAAAGTAAAGAAATACACATTTCTGTGTTAAATAATTGTTGATTTGCTAAATCCTTATTAATAATTGATACCAAAAATTATTGATTGTCAAGTGGCTTTGATTGAATAAATTACTATTTATCCATCCAATTACCACCCAAAATATCTAACTCCTACATTAAAAGTTGCTGCTGATGAATTCGCTCTGGCAGTAAAGAATTTGGTATACAATAACTCCAGTTGTGTTTCTTCTGTGATGTATTGTTTTATGCCTAAGCCTAATTGTTGATAAGCATCGTTAACAACGGTAACATCTGATCCCCCATCAGAAACAGAATACCCCCATTGAGGAGCAGCATTGACCAGGGCATAAAGTGTGGTTTTCCTGGATGGGAAATACTGATAAATGAATGTTAAAGGAGTAGAAAACTGATAGTATCCATCAGATTGTCTGAATAAAGCTCCACCGATATTTTCCAGCCATACTGAAGCTTGAAGAAAAATAGAAGACTTGCTATTAACGGTAATATCATAGAATACATCATTATAAATACTTGGTGATCCCCAATCCAGGAATCCACCGTCCGTCCCATAATTAGTAGGAATGGCAATGGAGTGTTGGATGGATAAATTGGGTCTAGTATTAATAGGTTGGTACTTGACTCTAGGTATTATGGCACTTACACCAAATTTTCTAAAAGAGACTTCTCGATCATCTATAACTGTTTGACCTTCGTTTCCATGTGATAAAGCATCGAACATGCTTATTCTATCAGAATCACCAAAGCTAACAGACCTCCACTTAATATCAACAGCAAAATTTACTTTTTTGGAATATCCATGGGTGTATCTTAGGAAAGAGGTAAAGAAATTAGATCGAAAATTTTCTCCTCTTAGTTCTGTAAAGTAATTGTTGAACATACTTAATTCATATTGACCAGGTCCATATAAATAAGATGTGAAATAACGGATGTCCTGATCTGAACCAATAATGCTTGCTGTGTTATTGATGTCATTCAAAGCCCAATTATAATCTTTGTATTCTGTTGAAGCACCAGTAGGTATCTTTCCTGGCACAAACGAATTGATCCACTCTATTTCATTTCCAAAGTCAAATGTATACCAATTAAATATCTGTGATAGACTTACTTTATCTTCTCTGATATTCAGAATGGCAGGATTGTTCAAGGCATTCCTGGTCAATTCATCTAATTGCTCATTGATGTTTTCTGCTTTAATGCTAGCAGGGGGTAGTGGAGGGCATGAAAGAGCACCACAGACCAATACCATGTGTAACCTGGGATCCTGGTCCGGAGCCAACCATATTTTCTCTAATTGATCCAGGGTCATAGGCATGCCACCAATATTTTCAGTGGAGGTAAAGAAACGTGTCATGTCCTGTACAGACCTTACAGGATAGGCTTCCAGAACTTTGATAATAACCAATGCATTATAAGCATTGATGTAAAACGATTTTACTTCATCCTGACCATAAGAAGTAACATTTGCAGAAGCAATGGATCCTTTAATAGACAGAATTGAGTCCCTATCCTGATGTGCAGATTCATAATTAAAAAGTCCTTCTACGATATGAGGTGATATCCATCTATCATATAATGTCTCAATTGACTGAGACTGGATAGACAAAGCATATCCAATAAGTAGAAAGATTAATAGATTTCTTCGGTACATTACAATTAGATAGATTGTTAATCGAGACCCAAAGATTTAAAAAATGTTTGAGAAATTATTCAATAAGTAGAAGGAGTTGTCGGCTTGCTAACTATACCATTTCGTCTTCTTTCCAGGAATTACCTCTTTGAGGGAGAATAAGTTCATCTTTTTTCGATTCTACCGAAATAATATGGTCATCATATTCCTTAAGCTTCCTGTATTCTTTTAGAATTTCCTTTTCTTCCTGAAGGTCTTGAAGAAGGCCTGAATGAGTTGCCACAATGATGAGAGCATAAATTCCTATAGGGATGATACTCCACCACAATCCAGGAGTAAATACCATATTAAACCCAAAGAAAATAAAAGAGAAGACAATGAAGTTGATTAAATCCTTAACAAAGATCTTTTTTCTAATGACATTTTTCTTTGCCATGAGATAAAGCCTTCTTTCGTCTTCATGTTTCATATTAAGTCTTGTGTGGTTTCCATATATAACGGGCATATACGCCTGACATTGCTCCTAAACCTGATACAATTCCTCCCATCAACCCGGTAACAATAATCACAGCTACAGGTGGTAAGCCTCCGATGACTTCACTCATCATTTCAGCTACTGATATTTGATTGCCGGAATCAGCTATAACTGCTGCTATCATCCAGACTATGCTTATCGCAAGTAATCCGGATAAAAATGCCTGGCCTGGTTTAAGTCCGGTTAATAATGCAACTATGAATCCAATAACAGCTACAATCCACCATGGGGTAAATGCCATCAGTATAATAGATGCAATTGCGATTAAAATAGTTGGTAAGGCCAATGATTTCATGATTATTTTTTTGGATTCAGGATGATAGAATATTGCTTTCCATTGACTTTTTCCGGTTCAGTGGGGTTTTGCAATTTATGATAGTTGCCGGATGACCATTCATCCATGGAATACAAGTAGTAAGGACTTAGAGGGTTGCCATCCTGACCACCTGGGAATACTCCGTATGCTTCAATGTCATCAGTTAATTGTACTACCATTCTCCAGGATGGACCATGGGTGCTTCCGATAGCATTTAAAGCATCTGGATGTCCTCCCACATTCATTTCTGTAGAAGAAAATGCAGGAATCCTTGCAAGGTGGAAAATGTCAAGTGGAGCATATGCTCCCCATTCAATCTTGCGGCCTTCTCTTTTCGCCTTCTCTATCGTTTCTACCATTGATATGTAAGAATCAAATACAATATCGCTTGCTGTTTCTACCTTCGCGGTTTCGACGATATCAAAAATCTCATCTTCAGGATGATCTTTTAATATTTCTACTAGCCTCCATTCTTCTGGATATGTAATGTTGAAGCTGTCAGACAATGCAAAAATTTCATCCATAGTCTTGTTACGTATCGTTGACCACCAGATGTCATAATAAGTGGCAACTTCAGAATCTTTATCGTAAGTATAATCCC
This sequence comes from Saprospiraceae bacterium, assembly GCA_013002995.1. Lineage (GTDB taxonomy): Bacteria > Bacteroidota > Bacteroidia > Chitinophagales > Saprospiraceae > JABDLO01. Next base: position 3,342 of record JABDLO010000373.1, read on the forward strand.
ATTCTTTGACTTCCTTAAGATAGGAGTTGTTATCGGTAGATAATTGACTTTCATCAAGCAGGTTAAGTATGATAGGAAGTGCATCTATGGCTTGCATGCTTCTGTTGTTCAATTGAAATGCCTTCATATCTTCAACTGAAAACTGTCTATCTTCTCTTAAAAATTCATTAATGCTTCGGTTTCTGGAATATTCAAATCTTCCGTTGTAGTAGTAAGGATAAGTATTGTAAGTTGACCTTTGATTGGCTGATGCGATGAATCCTCTTTCAGGATTCTTAACCTGGGGATTTTGATCTCGTGGAATAAATGCCTGCCAATCATTACTGGACAAAGACCCATCTTCAATGAATTTTCCATCCCCATTTACCTTTGCTGGAAGTAACCCATTGACCCTTAAAGCAATATCACCTTCCTTACTGGCAAATGCAAAATTCTGAGCTGGAGATAAAAATGCTTCAGTACCTTCTAAATATTGATCATAATTCTGTGCCATCATTCCGTCGATGAAGGTCATGAACTCTGGTTTAGATGGAACATCAATAGATATCCATCTCATTGCATAATCTCTCTCTCCATCTGTAGACGAATAATTAATCGGGCCCCAATGTGTATATAGCACAGTATCCTTTACTTCTGATTTTCCTTTAATTGGTATGGTCTCCACACGGACCTCGGCCACCATTGTCTTACCATCCAGCAGGTATTCATTTTTTTCTTTATTTACCCAATTAATAAGAAAGTAGTCCTTTACATCTTGACCTACATTGGTTTCTCCCCATGCAATGTAATCATTGAATCCCATCATTAATCCCGGCATCCCCGGTATTGAAACTCCATATATGTTGTGTCCTGGAATATGAATGGATAATTCATACCAGATAGACGGAAGGGTAAGGTTTAGATGAGGATCATTAGCAAATATGGGAGCGTTATAAGTTGATTTTTCTGATCCCACTGCCCAATTGTTGGACCCAATTCCTTTTGGAGATTGAGGATATAAATCTCCCTCATATCCTTTGATAAATGATAAATCACCAGATTCGGAATCACTTATATATAAGCTGTCAAAATCATATGAAACACTTGAAGGTATGACAGGTTCAACAATCTCACCTTTATCAGGATATAAGAAATCAAATCTCTCACCTCCTAATGCATTCCTCAAATTGGTATACTGGATGTCACTAGACCTGCCACATAATACATCTGCCATCCATTTAGAAACCAAAGCAGCATCCAGCATAGTAAATTCCTGGATGGGCATATCAATGAGTTTGTGTTCAATCGGTTTTGTTTTATCAGTTAATTGTCGGGCATATAGATTGATTCCCTTTATATAGTTTTCTATGAGATTGACAGATTCAGGAAAATTTTGCCATCCCTTTATTGCATTTTCTGCTGCATATTTTAGCCCTTTTCGTCTTTGCTGTTTATCAAGGTTTAAGGTCCTTTCTCCCAGTACCTCTGAAAGCGTACCAGATGCCAACCTCTTAATAAAGTCTAGCTGGAAAAATCTATGTCGAGCTTCAACGTATCCCTGTGCTAGCAATGCATCAGCAAGATTGTCCGCATAAATGTGTGGAACCATTCTGTCATCGTAAATGATTTGAACAGGAGATGTGAGTTGATCTGATTCAAAGTTCAGATTCTTATAATTTGAATTTTCACCATTCTTCCATACTCCGGAAGAGGGATTTAATAATTTGCCAAAAGGTGGTGAGTCAACTCCAGGAATATTTATATTTCCATTCAGAAATAAGACAAGAATCAGTGTGAGTGCACCGCTGATGATTAGTTTCATAAATTGCATTCAATTGTGTTGATATCTCAAAAATTATAGGAGACACAATATACTATTTAATGCATTTATCTGGTGAAGAGGAATTCTCCTCCTTTAGCCCCGTTCTCATTAAAGGTATAACCATCATAATCAAATCCTTTCAGATGCTCAATTTCGGTTATCCTGTTTTTAATAATATAATGCATCATCATGCCTCTGGCCTTTTTAGCATTGAATGAAATGAAAGTCAGTTTTTCATTTCTCCATTCTTTAAAAGAAATGTTGGTTACAGGATACTTGAGCGTCTTTTTATTGATGGCCTTATAGTATTCATTGGAGGCCAGATTAATGATGTATTGGTCTTGATGGTGCTTGAGCTCTTTGTTTATTGCTTTGGTAATTTTGTCTCCCCAGAAGTGATAAAGATTACTTCCGTGCTTGTTCTCCAGGGTAGTGCCCATTTCAAGCCGGTAAGCCTGCATTAAGTCGAGAGGTCGCAGTACACCATAAAGACCTGAAAGTATTCTCAGATGCTCTTGTGCAAAAGCGAGATCCTCACCAGTCATATCATCTACATTTAACCCTTGATAGACATCACCTTTGAATGCATATATAGAGGGATTGGAATTGTCATGATTAAACTCCTTCTTAAATGTCTTATATCTTAATGCATTCAGACCAGCAAGGTTGTCACTGATACTCATCAACTTTTGAAGTTCATGTTTCTTTTTCTTTTTTAGGATCCTGACCAGCTGAAGTGCTTCTCTTGCAAATTGAGGCTCGGTGGTGTTTTCTATATCCTTGCCAGCATTCTCGTCCAAGGTCTTAGCAGGTGAAGTCAATACGATCATAGGTTCTTAGTGTATTTTTAGATTAAGTGTTTTATAAAAAAAATCCCGATAAGAATCTAACCTACCGGGATCATTATTGTTCTTAAAATGACTGTTTTATTATCCGTTTCCTCCAGATTTCAGAATGTTGGGCTCAGCAGATGGAACACCTTCTTTTTCTTTTAACACATTTCCTTTAACAGTAAGTACTACAGGAGCACCCGGTGCATTAGTTGTAAGAGTAACTTTTTTGCTAAATTTTCCTAATCTGTTGGTTGCATATCTAATTTCAATCTTAGATTTTTCACCTGGCATGATTGGTTCTTTTGGGAAAGTTGGAACAGTACATCCACAAGATCCTCTTGCATTTTTAATGACAAGCGGTTCATTTCCAGCATTGGTAAATTCAATGGTTCTTAAAGGCTCAGAATTTTGCTCGATGGTTCCGTAATCAACAATGAAAGTTTCAAATTTCATTTGAGGTCCATCTACGACTTTCATTTCTTCGGAAGTCTCATTAGGAGCGACGGTATTTTGTGCAATTGAGAAGGAAAGGAATCCCATCATCAACATTGCACTAAGGATGTACTTTTTCATATTTATTCTTTTTCTAAGGTTTAATCAGTAGAAATATAGGTTAAAAAACTATGCCACACTTTCAATAATGAAAATAAATAAGGTATAGTTTCATACAAAGATAATCAATATGATAAATACATTACCTAAATGGATTGTTAATGTGTTGTTAAGCGAGAGCGGTTTAGTGATTTTAAGTTCACCTCCATTAATATATAAAGCAGAATATGTCTTGGAAAAACAGCATTCAATGTTGAAATTAATATGGAATTGGGTAAAAAATCAATAGCTTAAACAAACAAAAATTCGTAGTTTTGCATTGAAGGTAGTAGATCTTCATCCAACCACTTATTTATGATAGAACACTCTGAGACCCCCATCGAAGACACTGACTTAATCACTGAAAAGAATGATTATGTAGAACAAGTCAAGCAAGACTTGTGGATTGCAATGGTAAGTCGGGAAGCAAGCCTATTGGGTCGAAAAGAGGTGTTAACAGGAAAAGCAAAATTTGGAATTCTAGGAGATGGTAAAGAAGTGGCACAAGTCGCCATGGCGCATTCATTTAAGAAAGGTGATTGGAGATCTGGTTATTACAGGGATCAAACTTTTATGTTTGCAACTGGCCTGAGTAAGGTTGAGGACTTTTTTGCACAACTTTATGCTGATACTGAAAATGATCCATTCTCAGCCGGACGACAGATGAACAGCCATTATGCGACACCTACATTTAGTAATGAAAGTGGTAAATGGTTGGATCACATAAATCTTAAAAATATATCAGCAGATGTTTCCTGTACAGGTGGTCAGATGGCCAGGGCATTGGGGCTTGCATTGGCTTCTAAGAAGTTTAAAGAAATTGAAGATATACCAGGAGCTGATCAATTGTCCAATCGAGGCCGTGAAGTGTGCTTTTGTACCATAGGAGATGCAAGTACATCTGAAGGTGCTTTTTGGGAAACTATGAATGCTGCTGCAGTTATGAAGGTGCCCCTTGTAACTGCTGTTTGGGATGATGGATACGGTATTTCAGTTCCTATAGAATTACAGACCGTCAAGAAGAGCATATCCAAAGCCATGGAGGGATTCCTTGTTGATGAAGAAGGTAATGGAATGTACATCTATACTGCCAAAGGATGGGATTATCCTTCATTGGTAGCCACATTCGAGAAGGTCGTTGAGAAAGTAAGAGAGGAACACATTCCTGCTTTAATCCATGTCCAGGAAGTGACCCAGCCACAGGGGCATAGCACATCAGGATCACATGAAAGGTATAAAACCAAGGAGAGGTTGGCGTGGGAGAGAGAATACGACTGTATAGAGCGCATGATTTCATGGATTCGAGAGGTTGACCTTATATCTGAAGAAGAAATTGAAGATATGAGGGTTAGAGCCAAGAAAAGAGCCAGAGAGGCAAAGACCAATGCCTGGAATAATTATACGTCTCAACTTAAAACTGCCCAACAACTGGTATTATCCATATACGCCGGCCTGGAAAGGGATGATTATATCAATAGTCATATTAACGACCTTGAAAGAATGATCAATCCATTCTATTCAGAGGTGGTGCATAGTGCCAGGAGGGTTAGAATTCATCTGATGGCTAAGGGGCAATCAATACCAGATAAGTTGGAAGTATTTCTTGCTTCTGCAAATGGGCTTGCAACGAAGAGATATAACACACACTTATATAGTGAAGGGCCTTTATCAGCAATGAAAGTGTCAGTCATTTCTCCAGAATACAGCGATGAATCAGAAGTGCTGAATGGATATCAGATACTCAACAAGTTCTTTGATAAAAAATTTTCAGAAGATAAAAGTCTGGTAGCATTTGGCGAAGATGTAGGCCAAATAGGTGACGTTAATCAGGGCTTTGCCGGTCTTCAAAAAAAATATGGGATTGAAAGAGTATTTGATACTGGAATCAGAGAATGGACTATTGTAGGTCAGGCAATAGGTCTTGGAATGAGAGGATTCAGACCAATAGCTGAGATTCAATACATCGATTATTTGCTTTATGGATTGGCGCCCCTCTCTGATGATTTGGCTACTTTGAGATACAGGAGCGGTGGTATTCAACGATCTACTGCCATCATCAGGACAAGAGGACATAGGCTTGAAGGAATATGGCATGCCGGATCACCAATGGGTGTGATGACTCACTCTCTGAGAGGAATGGTTATAGCAGTTCCTAGGAATATGGTTCAGGCTGCTGGTATATACAATACGCTACTGCAGAGTGATGAACCTGCTATTGTAGTTGAATGCCTCAACGGCTATAGATTAAAAGAAAGGTTACCGGATAACATTGGAGAGTACACAGTTCCAGTGGGTTTACCTGAAATCATCAGGGAGGGTAGTGATGTAACGCTTGTAACATATGGCTCTTGTATAAGACCTGCAATGCAAGGATGTGAATATCTACAAAAACTTGGTGTCAATGTGGAATTGATTGATATTCAGACACTCCTACCATTCGATACAGAAAAAGTGATCCTTGGATCATTGATGAAGACCAATAAACTCGTGGTATTGGATGAGGATGTTCCTGGTGGGGCATCTGCTTATATCCTAAGAGAAGTGCTGGAAGTACAGGGAGGTTACGATTACCTTGATTCGAAGCCAATTACCATTACAGCCCCTGCTCACAGGCCTCCATACGGAACAGATGGTGATTATTTTACCAAGCCACAAAGTGAAGATGTATTTGAAGTGATTTATGAAATGATGAAGATGTACGACCCGTCCAGATTTAAATAATTAGTAGATTTATTTTCTCTAATAGTATCCCCGCAGTGATTTCCATCGCATGGTATTGAACTTTTTATCGTAGGTATTTTAATTTCATCCTTTTACTATTGTATTCATTTTAGAATAACATTTCTCCCTTTTGAAGGGGAGATCAAGAGGGGTGGATAATGCGTGAGATGTAATAATGATTCAATTTAAGTATATTCGATGTATACGTCATCTACCCATCCCTGCACAATCAATTCAAAAAGAAGGGAATAATGAATTAATAGTAATTCTATTTTTAGTAGCATGACTCAGCTTTTTATATAGAATTAAATAATACGGGTAATTAATTCTATCAACTTAAAGTTGATGTTTTAGAATTCATTTTGTAATGAGTTGAAATAACTTTGTGACTACAGATTTATATTCTCTTATAATATCCCCGTAGTGATTTCCACCGCATGGTTAGTACTCCTTTGATGGCTTCTGAAATGATTGAAGAGTTCATTTTAGATTTACCTAGTATTCTGTCGGTGAATGTGATGGGGATTTCTACCAATTTGAAACCAAGCAAATGACTGTAATACTTCATTTCAATCTGAAATGCATAACCGATGAATTTGATTTTTTCAAAGTCCAGAGCTTCCAATACCCTTCTGTGATAGCATATAAAACCTGCTGTAGGATCTTTTATATTCATCCAAGTAATCATCCTTACATAAAGTGATGCGCCGAATGAAAGAATCAATCGGTCAGCAGGCCAGTTTTTAATGCCTCCCTTACCCACATATCGAGACCCAATAGCAAGATCTGCACCATCATCCTTAACAGCTTTTAATAACCTTAATAGATCCTTCGGGTTATGACTGAAGTCTGCATCCATTTCAAAGATGTGCTGGTATACTCTTTCGAGGGCATATTTAAATCCGGCAATGTAAGCTGTACCAAGTCCCAGCTTGCCTGATCGCTCCTGAAGATGAAGTCGATCTCCCCATTGATCTTTTAATTCTTTGACTCTGGTCGCAGTTCCATCAGGAGAATTATCATCTACTACTAAAAAATCGAACTTTTTGTTAAGTGAAAAAATAGCTCTGATAATATTTTCAATATTCTCTTTTTCGTTATATGTTGGAAGAATAATTAGAGCGTCCTGCATTGATTTTCTTTTGATTGGCAAAGATAATATAAATTAATGCTAATTTTGTGTTAACATTTCATCAACCAATGTCTATAAAAAACAACTGCTTTTTAGAATAAAATGAATGAGGTTACAGAAAGGG
>JABDLO010000387.1 GCA_013002995.1 Saprospiraceae bacterium
TTCATAGCACACAAAAATACACTATGTTTTAGCATTGTGACTTTTAAATTCGACTACCTTTGCAGGTATGTCAGAGTTGATGAGCAATAATCCATTATTATTACTTTTTGTAGTGGCTGCCTTAGGGTATCTTTTAGGAAAGGTTAAGATCATGGGGAGTTCGCTAGGGGTAGCGGCTGTATTATTCGTCGGATTGGGATTTGGAGCCCTGGATCCTGACTATAATGTTCCTTCATTGCTTTTTCAATTGGGGATCATTCTTTTTGTCTATTCAATAGGACTAAGTTCAGGCCCAGCTTTCTTCAATTCCTTCAAGTCTAATGGTTGGAGGGACATCGGTTTCATTGTTGCTATGACAGCATTAACTGCTACTCTTGCTGTTGGTGTTTTTTTCTTGTTTGATTATTCGGCAGCGACCATTACCGGTATTTATGCGGGATCTACTACCAATACTCCTGCATTGGCCGGGGTGCTGGATATCATATCCAATAATCCTGCGTATACAGATAAAAACTCATTGAGCAATATCCTTGCTGTAGGATATACCTTCTCTTATCCTCTTGGTGTCATTGGAGTGATGGCAGCAATAAAGATTATGGAAAAGCTCTTAAAGGTTAATTATCAAGAAGAGAAAATTAAACTTCGAAAGACTTATCCCGTTGATGATGAAATTACTTCAGCTGTGATCCAGATAACTAATCCTGATGTAGCAGGCATGCAAATTCGTGATCTGGCTTCATCTGAAGGATGGGATGTTGTATTCGGAAGGATAAAGGGTAAGGAGGGGATGTTGCTCTCTGATTGGTCTACTACATTTAAGCTTAATGATAAAGTTTTTATTGTAGGCCAGAGTTACGACATCGATAAGGTAGTCGATCGAATGGGAATCAAAACCGATGACTCAGATTTTTACAATCGAAAGGAACATGATGTAAGACGAATATTTGTTTCTAATCCTGATGTTGTAGGTCAGAAAATATCAGCTCTTAACCTCAATCAGCGGTTTCATACTGTTATTACAAGAATAAGAAGGGGTGACATGGACATGCTTGCCCAGGCAGATACCGTATTGGAACAAGGAGATAGAATCCAGTTTATTGCCAGAAGAAAAGACCTGGATGCTCTATCCAGGTTTTTCGGTGACTCCTATTATGAGTCATCTCGTATTAATCTTTTCTCTTTTGGTCTTGGTATCGCTCTTGGATTAATTGTCGGAGCCATACCCATCGTTTTACCAGGTGGCATACAATTCAAATTGGGGTTTGCGGGAGGACCACTTGTGGTTGGTCTCTTATTAGGGGCATTGAGAAGGACCGGTCCCATTGTATGGACTTTACCATACGGTGCTGATGTCACCCTGAGACAATTGGGATTGATTATTCTCCTTGCTGTCATCGGCATCCAATCCGGAAATACTTTTCTCACCTCTTTCCAGGGAGGAGAATGGGCTCTTATATTATTAGGTGCTGCTATCATTGCCATTCTTGGAACAATGATCGCCCTTTATATAGGATATAAGTGGGTGAAAATTCCTTTCTCCTTATTGCTAGGGTTTGTTTCTAATCAGCCGGCGATTCTTGATTTTTCCCAGGAAGTTACAGGTAATCGAGTACCTACAATTGGTTATTCGTTGATGTTTCCAATTGCCTTGGTCATGAAGATTTTATTCGCTCAGTTGTTGTTTATTTTACTTCAGTGACCTTCGAGAATTGACGAAAAGAAAAATATTGCAGGTAATGATAAGTCCTAAATATCAGGATTTATAATTTCTGCAAAACCTATCTACCTTCGAGGTTTGACGTAATGATATTTCATTCCAGAAATGATAGGTCCTGAGTTCTAAGATTCATTTTTTCTGCAAAACCTCGAAGGTCTATGTATATTTTTAAAGGATTATTATCTTAACAAAGTGAATACGATAGCTAATTTTGTCGAGAATCAATTCTACCACGTATATAACCGCAGTAATAACAAAGAATTATTATTCAAAAAACGTGGTAATCAGGCTTTTTCTTAGCCAGATTTAAAAAATATTTGTCTCCTTTTGTGAAAACACATGCTTATGCTCTGATGGGCACACATTATCATTTCAGTATTCAAGTGAAATCATTAAATGATATATTGAACCATATATCCAGTCTACCTAATGGTCAAAGGACTGTTATTATGAATAATCTGGTGAACAACCTGAACTCTGAGGATGATTTATTGAATAAATTAATCATCAATCAATTTCAAAATTTTCAAAACAGCTACGCTAAATCAATCAATAAGCAACTTGGTCGCCATGGTAGCCTGTTCCAGAAAAAATTTAAAAGATCGATTTTTAATCCTGAAATTAAATTCAGATATCTCCAGTATTATATACATCACAATGCTCGAAAACATGGATTGGTTAAAAACTTTAAAGAACATAGATTCATCAGCTATCATGAAATAATTAACGGATCTTCTGAATTTATAGATCTTGAGGGCGTCATGAATCATTTTCAAGACCTAGACGCATTTAAAAAATTTCATCATACCATTCACTTTGAGGAAGTGTTTAAAAATATTGATATTGAAAATATATTTTAGTGGGCGACCTTCGAGGTTTGCAGGAAACAACAGTTTTTAATAAGATATTATGT
>JABDLO010000396.1 GCA_013002995.1 Saprospiraceae bacterium
TCTATATCTAGTGAATCTGTCAGAAAATCCAATGGAATATTACTTGACTTAGCAAACTGTTCCAATTCACCATGTTCGAAGGGGGGATATATATTAATCCATTTGGCAGAAGCCAACTCTGCTGCATCGATTAATTCTTTCTGTTCTTGTGCAAGGTATCGAATCATAATCAGACGGTTCCATATCAGAGAGTTGAAAAATAGTAACAGACATCAGCAAACTTACATCTAATAATTGTAGCATCAAAGCTCTTGCATGAATGTAATAATTCAAATATTCAATAAGGTTGCTCTCACTTCATTAAGCAGCATCCGGTAACTGGTCAGGCTGATATCTGTGGTGGAACTCATCGTCCCTTCCATATCAAATAGGTCTTGCATGATCTGAGCCTGTTGTTCATAATTATATTGCCAGATTGATTTCCCTGAAAGCATATTGTGATAAAGCACTTCAGGTCCTCCATATTGGTATCCTTCTAAAGATTTTTGAGCTTTGAGAGCTCTTGTAATGTATACTGACCCTACAAGATGATATTGAATAACATGCATAATCTCATGGATTATTACGGAGTCTGTGATTGAATTATGAAAGTTAATTGAGTCATGAAATACAAAGGCATGAGCAAATTTTCTGAATTTAAACATGTCGGATGAATTCATCCATACATTATCAAGAAAGGATAGTTCTCCATAAACATCGCTGATTAATTGTTTTTCCCGATCACTTAATGTTCTTATACCCGATCTTGTAATAAGCCTTGCTTGCATGATGAAGTCCGGTAATCCCATTATATCAAATATCAATAGAATCAATTCAACAGGCCATAACCACCATGTCCTATTCTTACTTATCATTGAGGAATGAATAGAGCCAGGAATGAAATGCAGGCAGAGTCGTTTCAACCTTACAGGAAGATACTTCCAAAATCCCAAAAACACAGTATAACGCCTGATACTACTCATTATTCAAATCTCAATACCTTAATCGGTGATATCCAGCTTATAAGAAGTGTAGGTAGGAGCATTATTGAAAGTATCACAACGAAGCTCCCTACATTGATTAAAAGAATGGAAATAATATTGAGGTCAATTGGAGCAACTGCCAGATAATAACTCTCTTCATCAAGGGTAATAAAAGAAAATCGCTCTTGTAAAAAACAAAATAGCAGACCAATCACATTTCCAATTACCAATCCAAAAAAGACGATATAACCAGAATTATATAGGAAAATTTTTCTCACAGACCAATTGGTAGCCCCTACTGCTTTTAGAATTCCAATCATTTTACTCCTTTCGAGGATAAGAATGAGAAGGACTGTAATCATGTTGATGATACCCACGATGACCATCAATGCCATAATAATCTGTTCATTGATATCCTGTAGTTTCAACCATTCAAATATACCAGGTAGCTTCTGTCTGATGGTGGATGAAAACAAATGAGCGGGCAACTCTTCATAATATATATATTCAGATAAGATGTCCAGGTCTTCCTGATTATCTACCAGTATTTCAATATTCCCCACCTGGTCATCAGACCATCCAAGAATAGATCTGATCTCTGAAATATCGACCATGGCAACTTTAGAATCATATTCCTCCAAGCCAGTATTATAAATTCCACTGACTTCAAATCTTCTTTTAATATGATCTCTATCTTTTATGAAACTAACCAGTACTCTATCACCTACAGATAACTTCATTCTCGACGCTGTATATTTAGAGACAAGAATGTCATCTGATGAAGCACTTTCTGGGAATTCTATTCTTTTACCTTCTATTATGGATGATTCCAATCTATCCCAGTCAAAGTCCTCCCCTATGCCTTTAAGGATAATTCCATTATAATCTTCTCTGGTCCTCATTAACCCTGGAGCCATTATCGTACCTTGAACACTTCTGATACCTCCCTTGGTTTTATTCATTACACGCTGTCCCTTTATTGGGACACCTAGAATCCTTTTATCGTCTTCGTATTCTACATATTTAATGCTATCAAGAGATACAATAAGATCTCGAGCATCATCAATCGGGATCTGCTCAAAGGACCTGTTGATATTAGAATCGTTAATGTGAATGTCACCCCAGAACGACACTATTTTCTCTGATATTTCTTTTTTAAATCCAGTAATGATGGCTGATGTAATGATCATGATACTTAAACTCAAAGCGATGGCTGCAATGGCAATCATTACGATGATGCCTGTAAATGACTTCCTTCCCGAAAAAGATATACGCTTAGCAATAAAATGCTCTAAGTTCATCAGCTCCTCTACAATTATTACATAATTAAAAATGTAATATTACACAAAATGATACATTTGCAATTAAAACGAAAAATAGATGGATTTCATTGAAGAATTGAAGTGGAGAAATATGCTGCATGACCTTACTCCGGGAGCTGCCGAAAGGCTTGGAGAAGGAAGAGCAAGAGGATATATAGGATTTGATCCGACAGCACCATCGATGACCATTGGGAATTATGTGCAGATTATGCTATTGAAATTGTTTCAGCTTTCAGGACATCAACCCATCGTCTTAATGGGAGGAGCCACTGGCCGTGTGGGTGATCCATCTGGAAAGGATAAAGAAAGAGAGTTGAAATCACCGGAAGAGTTAGATCGAAACCTTAGATTCCAGCAGGAACAAATGAAGAAGTTTCTTGACTTCGATGGAGAGAATGCAGCTGTCATCGTCAATAATCTTGACTTCTATAAAGAAATGAATGTGTTGGACTTCCTTAGAAATGTTGGAAAAACGCTCACCGTCAATTATATGATGTCTAAAGACTCGGTTAAAAATAGGTTAGATACAGGCCTTTCATTTACTGAATTTTCATATCAGTTATTACAGGCTTATGACTTTCAGGTATTGTATTCCAAGCATGATTGTGAATTCCAGATGGGGGGCTCTGATCAATGGGGTAATATTACTTCAGGCACTGAATTCATCCGGCGTAATGTTGAAGGTAAAGCCTACGCTGTTACGACTCCCCTTCTAACTAAGGTTGATGGTAAGAAATTTGGTAAATCAGAAGATGGCAACATCTGGTTAGACCCCAATATGACCAGTCCGTATAAGTTCTATCAGTTCTGGATCAATGCGGATGATGCTGATATTCCTACTTTTATGCGTTACTTCACGTTGAAGTCTAAGGAGGAGGTCCTCGCATTGGAAGAACAATATGCTGAAGATCCAAGAGGATTGAAAGCAATTTTGGCAGAAGAGATTACATCAAGGGTCCACTCTCCTGAAGCCTGTGAATCTGTAAAACAAGTATCCAAGTTGTTATTTGACAGGAAATTCAATAAAACTGATTTTGAGTCACTAAATGCTGATACATTCGACTTGCTTTCCGGAGAGATACCATACAACACGTTAACATCTGACCAATTCTCACCTAACACCAACATTATAGAATTCTTGTTGCTCAGTGGAGACTTTGCTTCTAAGAGTGAAATACGAAACCTTATTAAAGGAAAAGCCTTGTCACTCAATTTTTGTAAGGTAGAATCAGTTGAGCAAACAGTGGGCGATTTTGAAGTATTGGTTAACAGGTATTACTATTTACAGAAAGGAAAAAAGAATAAACGGATCATGGCTATTTCCAATTCACAATGATTGCCAGCTATGCGTGATATAAGCGACATATTGACCCACTATGGAGAAGATCGTAAACGGTATTTCTCTGCCGTTTCACCTCCCATTATCCAAACTTCCAATTTTGTATTTGATTCCATTGAGGAGTTCAGAATGAATGTCCTTAATGAAGAACATGCCCATGTCTATACAAGAGGAAATAATCCTACTGTTGAAATTCTGTGTAAAAAGTTGGCTGCACTGGAACATACAGAAAAGGCTCTTGTTACGAGTAGTGGGGCAGCCGCCATTGCTTGTGCTGTCACAGCTCAAGTTGCCGCAGGTGATCATGTCGTGTGCGTGAGAAAGCCCTATTCATGGACACACAGACTAATTTCTGAATTGTTATCAAGATTCGGTGTTACAGTTACGTATGTTGATGGTCGTAACACAGAAGAAATAGAGTATGCATTTGATGAAAAGACAACATTGTTGTATCTGGAATCTCCCAATTCCCACACATTTGAGTTACAGGATCTTGAGGCATGTGCATCACTGGCTAAAGATCATGGTATCACAACTGTAATCGATAATTCGTATGCTTCTCCTTATTATCAGAATCCGGCTGATTTTGGTATTGACATTGTAGTGCATTCAGGAACGAAATACATCAATGGTCATAGTGATGTGGTCAATGGTGTGATATGCGGGTCTGCTGAAAGTATATCCAGGATTTTTCATGGACCTTATATGACTTATGGAGTAAATATCAGCCCTCATGATGCTTGGTTGATTATTAGAGGAATGCGTACACTTCAGATCAGAATGGAAAGATCAAGCAATACGGCATTAAAATTAATTAACTTCCTCAATGATCACTCTAAAGTTGAAAGAATCATCTACCCTTACCTTCCAGAATCAGATCAATATGATCTCGCTCAGAAACAAATGCGAGGGTGTGGAGGATTGTTTACCACAATTCTTAAAGCGAATAAAAAGGAGGATATCATAAGATTCTGTCATAAGTTGAAGCGTTTTCTTATGGCTGTTTCCTGGGGTGGCCATGAATCTCTTATCATGCCCAGTGTGGTATTTCATGATGTACCGAGTAAGGAAGATTCTCTGGTCCCATGGAATTACGTTCGTTTTTATATCGGACTTGAATCATATGAATATCTAAAACAAGATCTTGAGTCGGCACTTGCCTGCTTATGATAGAAAGAAAGATGTTTTTCGTAGTGTTTCCGGCTTATCTGGTATAGTGGCCTTCGCTATTTGAACGTTATGAATTAACTTTAGCGTTGATATATGACATTACATTAAAATATGGGACGGCGTAATAGATTGAATCCACAGGCAAGGCGAATCAGGAAAAAGAGAAATTTTCTCATGCATCTGATGTTTTACATCTGTCTGAGTGCATTCTTCTTTTTAATCAATGTTTTTACTTACGCTGAATCAGATATGTGGTGGTTTGTCTTTCCTGTATTATCATATGGTGTAGTTGTTTTTATCCATTACATCTTCAGTATTGGGAAGAATCATATGGAACACCTCGCTATAAGATGGGAAGAAAATGAACAAGGCCAAAAACTTGGTATACATTCCCTGGATGAATTGGATGCTGATGATGATCTTGATCTGGAAGAATTGAGAGAAGTGCGGTATTCGGAACGTCGGCATTTCGACGATGACTTCGTATAATCTTAAGTGAGTATTTCATTTTTTCATTTGATTTAACCCTACCTTTAATCCATGGATTGGAGTAGGATTTCATTATGTGCATGTATAATTCTGATTTTCTGTACAGGATTTCTCTACTACCCTAAATGGAAACAATCTGGTACAGAAGCTACCCTAAGCTGGGATGCATCCGGATATTACATGTACCTTCCTGCCACATTCATTTATAATGACCTCAGGCAATGTTCATTTCAAGATGAAATATTATCATCCTACGGTCCTACTCCAGATTTTCAACAAGCATTTAAGCATTCTTCGGGTAATTATGTGATGAAGTATTCCATTGGGCAGGCTGTGCAATTTCTTCCGGCTTTCCTGTTAAGTCATGTATACGCATCCTTTTCTTCGGCTTTCAGTGCAGATGGTTTCTCAAGGCCTTATCAACTTGGGATTTCGATCCATGCATTTATAATAGCAGTGATCGGACTCTTTGTTCTGTTTAAGGTGCTGAGGCTTTATTTCGATGATAAGACCGTTGCTCTGACTTTGATCGCAATCACCTTTGGGTCTAATTATCTGGATTATGCCGCAATAAATGGTGCCATGACTCATAATGGGCTATTTACAATTTATGCTTTATTATTGTTTGCTTCTCATAGGTACCATAAAGATCCTTCTTTCAAGTGGGCTGCTGTCATTGGGCTCCTTGTAGGATTGGCATCACTGACCCGTCCAACTGAAATAATTAGCATCCTCATACCCCTATTATGGGGGTTGAAATGGGATACAATCAAAGGGCGCTTCCATTTTTTACTTAATAATCGGCTCCATTTGTTGGCTGCTGGCAGTATTATATTGGTGATTGGGAGCATTCAATTGATTTATTGGAAATATTCCAGTGGAGAATGGATAGTATATTCTTATGAGGATCAAGGCTTCAGTTGGTTGAGACCCCACATCTGGGAAGGTTTATTCAGTTATAAATCTGGATGGCTTACTTATTCACCGATGTTTATATTGATTTTACCCGGAATATATGCCTTACGGCAAATGCATCCACAGTTATTGTTAATGACATTGGTTTTTATATTGTTGTTCATCTACATAGCATTTGCATGGGATATCTGGTGGTATGGTGGAAGTTTGGGCCAAAGAGCTATGGTTCAGGCATATCCTGTCATAGCATTTCCGCTCGCAGCCGGAATTTCATTTATACTACAGCGGAAGTGGATAACCTATTTATTTTTCATTTTCCTATTCTTCAGCATCATTTATAACCTATGGCTTACGCATCATGCACACAGAGGCGGATTATTTCATGCTGGCCAGATGACTCAGGAGTATTTCTGGAAGATACTGGGGAAGAATGAAAAGAAGGAAGAATACCTGAAACTGTTGGATACAGATGAAGAACACGCTTTTACTGTTGATGAAGCAACCCTAATCTTTAAAGAAGATTTTGAAGATGAAGGCCTTTCTTCTGATTGTGGTAATCCAATCAGTGATGAAGGATCATTATGCTTAAATGCAGAAAGACAATTCAGCGCGGAATTTAAGATCGATATTGCTTCACATGGTGGAAAATGGATACATACTTCAACTGTATTTCACTGTATTAATAAGGAATGGAATTCATGGCAGATGACTCAATACATAGTTAAGTTTTATAAGAATGATCAGGAAATAAAATCCAGATTGATCAGGGTCCATCGGTTATTACATGATGGTGAGACACAAAGCATAGGTTTTGAATCACAGATCCCCGAAGATGCAGACACCATGGGTATACTTTATTGGAATGCAGGGAGTAATAAGACCATTTTATTGGATGATCTGAAGGTTTTATTGATAAATTAGATTCACGTTGAAGTACGAAAATGTGATAAATGGTCATTTGATAAAGAAATTGGTCATACTTATTATCTTGGGTGGAAAATTTTTGGAATATGAAATATTTGGGGTCTTTAATAATTATGGTGTTGGGGTTAAATGTTTATGGGCAAGAACCAGCTCAATTGGCTCAGCAACAATTGGAAGCATATAATAATAGAGATATTGAGGCTTTCTTAGAACCATATAGTGATACGGTTAAGATTTATTCTTTCCCGGATCAACTTCAATATACAGGAAAGGAAAAGATGAGACTGAGATACGGAGGAATGTTTGAAAGGACACCAGAATTGCAATGTAATTTATTAAACAGAATGGTTCAGGGCAATACAGTTATCGATCAGGAAGAGGTGACCATCTCTTCTGATAGGGATAAAATTTATGCCATTGCCATCTACAAGGTATGGGATGGGAAGATTCAGGAGGTATATTTTATTTCAAAGGATTAAATATTTCTTATTAATCTTTCTTTTTCTTCCAATATGAATTGAAAGCCACTTTGCTTACAGGAACGATAGGACTATTCGTCCTTCTGTCTGCGGTAATGTATCTGTCCGAAACATTGAATTGATACGAGCTGGAACAGTAAGACTTTTGCAAATTTACTGTGTTATAAATCCTTCAATATATTGGAGGATTTCTTCTCTTCCTGTTCCTTTTTCAGCACTTGAAATAAATTGTTGTGGCAATTCATTCCAATACTGAAGTAGGCCTTGTTCAATTCTTTTGATGTTTCCTTTTACCTCACTCTGTTTGAGCTTATCTACTTTTGTATAAATGATATTAAATGGGACGCTTCTATCTCCCATCCAATTGATGAATTCAAGGTCTATCTTTTGTAATGGAATCCGGCTGTCCAATAATACGAATGCAGTTACCAGTTGTTCCCTTGTCACGAGGTATCTTTCTATCATTTTTTCCCATGCTGCACGTTTCTTCTTGCTGATCTTGGCATAACCATATCCAGGTAAGTCCACGAGGTGCCATTTCTGGTCAACATTGAAAAAATTGATTATCTGTGTTTTTCCCGGTTGCTTTGATACCCTTGCCAGGTTTACTCTTCCTGTAAGCATATTGATCAAGGATGACTTCCCTACATTAGACCTTCCGATAAATGCAAATTCAGGCATTGGGGTCTTAGGGCAAGCCCCTTCCCTATCGTAACTACCTACAAAATAAACTTCATTAAAATCCAAGTGGCATATTTTTTGTCATATTAAGATTTAACTTAATATGTTTAAATCATTGTTAAATTTTTAACTGACCCTCACATTATAACAAATATCCCGTTATAAATTCTGAGAGTCGCAAATGTAATACTTCATTCCCACCTAAATAATCACATTATGAAGAAGATAGTTCTATTATCATGCATTCTCTTTCTGGGCTTCAGTCCAGTCAAGTCACAGGTTGAGTTGGGTGTCAAGTTAGGGATCAACTCTACAGACCTGGCTACGGGAGGTTTATCCGTTTTTACCAATGGCCAGAATAATTTCAATCTTTTCCTACAACAAGCCAATTATGGAGTGCACTTTGGTTTATACTCAAGGGTGAATTTACTTGGTATATTTATCGAGCCAGGTATTTTGTTAAACTCAACTGGGGTCACCTACCGCATCGATGAGTTTGACGAAGGTGGAGTTGTAAGTATATTTAAAAATGAACGATATAATACCCTGGATATCCCACTGATGGCAGGATTCAAAGTGTTGATATTTAGAGTGTATGCAGGACCAGTTGCTCATTTACATCTGAATTCCAGTTCTGATATAATAGATTTTGCAGGATATGAGCAACGATTTAGGAGTGCGACATATGGATGGCAGGCAGGAATCGGGCTTGATCTACTGAAATTCAGGTTCCAATTAAACTACGAAGGGAATTTCACCGCATTTGGCGATCACATTACTTTTAACGGGCATCCTTACTCATTTTCAGATGCTCCTTCCCGTATCATTGCAAGTTTTGGAGTGAAGTTATAATTGAACTATTTTATAATTATTTGAATTAAAGCAATTAGATTACCATTTTTGGTACAAAATTTGGTCTAATAAGAATAACTGCGACTGTTAAAACCAAATTTGAGAGCCTCTCTACCTAGGGAGGTTTTTTTTTGCCCTCTCCTATTTAGCTTTCTTTAGAGTAAACCCGAATGTTGATCCTTCTCCAGGAGTACTTCTTACATTAATGGTTTGGTTATGTGCTTCTACAACATGCTTAACAATAGAAAGTCCCAATCCTGAACCTCCTTGCTTTCTTGATCTTGATGGATCTACCCTATAAAATCTGTCAAATACATGTTTGAGGTGCTCTTCTTCAATACCAATTCCATCATCATTAATTTCAATAAGAATATTTTGCCCTGTTTCATAAAGGCCTATCCTTGTAGTTCCTCCTTGTTTACCATATTTTATGGAATTGATAATAAGGTTATTGATAACCTCTGAGATCAAATTGATATCAGCATTTACGATGTATGGAAGATCTGCCCCATCTTTAAATTTTATTTTGATTTTTTTCTTTTTAGCGAGTACTGAAAGATCAGGAAGGAGGTCATCGATCAATAGTTTTATATTGAAGTTACTGATATGAAATACTTCATTTTCACTTTCAATGCGATGAATTGTTTCTAAATCTTCAACTATAGATTGTAACCTCTCAGCATTTTTGGTTGCTCTCTTGATGTATTTTAAATTGATGGTATCGTCATTCAGCCCTCCATCCAATAAAGTATGCAGATACCCTTGAATTGAGAAAATCGGTGTTTTTAATTCATGAGAAATGTTTCCGACAAAATTGGATCGATATTCCTCAAGGCTTTTCAATGATTCTATTTCTTCCTGTTTAATTTTACCCCATTCCAGAACTTCCTTGTTTACTTCTGCAATACTTGTATTATCCAGCTTGTCCTGGGTCAACATTTCTTTACTCCCGAGTTTCGAGTCATGAATAAATTTGTAAATAAGTTTTATCTGACGAAATATGAAGTATTCAAGGAATTGCCTGATGATCAGGTATGTAAAAATGATCTGGAGAATAATCAACAAAATGATCCAATAAAAGGGTAAATCGACATCCCCACTAACATATAATACAGAGATAATCAGAATATTGAAGAATGTGATCAATACTGTTATGTAATAGGTGATCTGTCGTACTGTAAGATTCTTAATCAAGATTAAAATTCAAATTTATAACCGACGCCTTTCATGGTTTTAATATAGGAACTTCCTATTTTTTCTCGCAATTTTCTGATGTGCACATCTATTGTACGATCTCCAACAATCACTTCGTGGCCCCAGACTTTTGAGAGAATTTCCGCTCTTTTAAATACTTTTCCTGGTTTTGAAGAAAGGAGACTTAAAAGTTCGAATTCTTTCTTAGCAAGCGAGATTTTTTCCTTTTTTACTTTAACAACATACTTTTCATAATCTATTGTAATGTTCCCGTATTTAATCACATCCCCTTTCATTTTTTTGAAATCATCATGACGACGTAGTATTGCATTAATCCTTGATTTTAATACTGATGGTTTAATAGGTTTATTGATGAAATCATCACCACCACTATCTAAAGCTGCTATCTGAGTGAAAGATTCTGCCCTTGCTGTAAGAAATACGATCAATGTATCTTTAAAAGAGTCATCTGCCCTGAGTTTTTCACAAACCTCAATTCCATTCATTTCAGGCATCATGATATCGAGAATGATGAGATGAGGATTAAATTTTTTTGCTTTCTCTATTGCTTTTGCACCATCAAACGCAGTTTTAACTTTAAATCCTTCCTTCTCAAGATTATAACTTAAAAACTCTACGATGTCTTGTTCATCATCGACAATAAGAATTTTAGCTTTCTTGGCCATTCAAGTGTGATTGATTGTTAGTGCAAAATTACAATCTTCCATGTTGTATTAGAAATGATCGTATTAAGCTTGTGTTAATTATTGAAACACTTATTGAACCTCAACAAGTCCTTTTTCCTCTTGTATATCAGATATTCTCTTTAAAACATCATCCTCTATTTTTTTAGCTAAACGCGGGTTGTTTTGCAATGCTTTCATATTTTCCGCAAGGATTACAGAATCAATATCATGAATCTTGAAAAACAATGTTCTGTAATGCTGTGAGACACTATCTCTGTCAAGAACATGATGTTTTTTAATCTGATTGTCAATAATGCGAAGGTCTATCATTAGATTGACCATTTCTTTTTCATCTATGGTAAGAACATATTCCTTCTCACCAGGACCACACATTAAAAAGGAGGAAATTACAAGTATAAGTAGACTACACCGCAGATGTTTCATTTCCAATATTTCTATTTGTACATTTTAGGGAAATGGTGGTTAACCAGAGTTGATTCAGAAAAGCTTAATTTGCTCCAATCTTCAACTGAAGATTCTATAACAAGTAATCCACAGGTAGGTACATTGTCGAGGATGGGGCCGGCACAAGAATTGGCAATGTAAGTTATGCCAGGATTATGGCCTACCATTAATATGGAGTCCACACCTGAATCAATATCCTGTATGATGGCTTCATAATCATCATAATAACCATGATAGAGAGAATACTCAATGTGTATATGATCTTCAGGAATTTTCAGCTTTTTAACCAAAGGCTTGATGGTTGCCCGGGTTCTGGCAGATGGACTTAAATAAACCTGGTCCGGAATATAATTATACCTTTTCATTATTTCTGCCATCAGTGGGGCATCGTTCTTTCCCCTTTTGTTTAATGGTCGTTCAATGTCTGCCAGTGTGGGATCTGACCAGGAGGATTTGGCATGCCTGAGGATATAGACTGTTTTCAAGTATCAAAGATTTAATCCGATTAACGAAAATTAACCCCTTTATGGTTCATCTAGATGGTTCAATATATGAAAAAGCTTCAGATACCCAGACCATTAAGTTGTATATTTGCTCTATTTAATCATAGGGATCATAATTATTCCCGTTTTTGGGTGGATGTAAAGGAAGTAATCATGTCAAGAGGAGATCTAGAAAGATTTGAGTTATCAATAGACGAGTCAGTTTACCTGCATGGAGAAGAGCTTTATGATCAAGGAGGAGTTAAGGAACTGAAAAAAGGTGAGAATAATCTCTTTACTGCTGAGGTACATGATAAGGGTAGAACATATGAAGTGGAAATCCAGAACCCTGCTTCCCTTCAACGTAGGGTAACATGTGATTGTACAAATTATTTGAATGAAGGCACTTGCGAGCATATTGTCGCTTCTCTTCTTGCTATCAGGAAAAAGTTGTTTAGGCCCAAGAAACCTAGAAAGATAACCAAGCGTGAAATTCTTGAACCTAAATTCAATGCAAGAGCAATAGCAGAAACGCTTTCAGAAAATGAGATGAAGGCATTTATCACTGATTATTCCAGGAAGGACAGGAAATTTGATCTATTCCTGAAAGCAAGATTCTCCAAGAAAATTGAGATGAAGGACAACAGTGTTAAATACAAGACGATTGTAGATGCTCTTATACCTCCCGCTAAAAACTCAGACTATAAGGTTTCAAAATCTTCTGCTAATCAGGTAATTAAATTTTTCGACGAATTTCTTGTTCAGATAGAAGATTCTTTAGCAATGAAGCAGTTTAAAGAGGCTTTTGAAATTTTTGATCCTGTTTTCAAGAAGATCTCGTATGTAAGGCATTATAGCCGGGATCAGATTGATGCATTGGAAGAACAGAATCTTAAATACCATAAGATACTGCTCAGATTGTTAAGAACTCCGGCAGCACCAGAATTGATAGAAGAGATCAAACAATATATGATGTCTATTGCATCATTCTCATATTACAGTATTACAGATTTTTCCTACAATTTGCTGTATATGCTTTACTCTCACGATCAGTCCTATCTTACTGAGGTTTCTGAAATCATTTCATCTAAAACGTTGTCTGCTCGAGACCCTTTACGTGTGTCTCTTTACTTCTATTTCAATCAAAATAAATTAGATGATAAATTTCTTTCTGCGTGGTATGATGATCAGTCGATATTGATTAAAGCCATGGAGATATTGATTGAAAATAAATGTGATGCTACAGCTAAAGTCATTTTAAACATTGCTCATGATCTTGGATGGTCTAATTCTGGATTTGATGATCTATATCTCAATATCATGAAGCTGGACAATAACTATGAAGAATTTATTTCTTACTCCATTACCAAACTACTTGATACCCAACAGTTTTATTTCTATAAATTGATGATCAATAAGTTAGAGCCTGAATTGTATAATATGGCATATGGAGCTATTGATCAGGTTGCCAAAGAATTAGATCCTGATCTTTTGTGTAGGATTTATGAATATAACAGAAATTATAATGCTTTAATGGAAACCATCAAAGACAACAATGATATCTATCTTGCTATGAAATATGATCATACCCTTATGGAAACACACAGAGAAGATATTGATGCGTTTTACCTGGGAGGCATTGAAAACTATCTGAAAGACCATATGGGGTATGAAGCAGATCGGTACATTAATAACTTTTTGGACCATTTAAGAATGAGGAATAATAAGAGCTTGATCAAGAAAATCAGGAATATGATCCAAAAAAAATTCCCCCACCGGAAGCGATTTCTCCAACTTCATCAACAATAATTTTTATTGGTGTTAATGAAACACTAAGTAATTTTATATCTTGGCTTATCGTGATTGTACCTGTAGTTAGAACAGGAACTCATTAAAAGCCAATAAATGAAAAAGCCATTATTATCGTTTTGGGATATCTGGAATATGAGTTTCGGATTTTTAGGTATTCAATTCGGATTTGCGCTTCAGAACGCAAATGCCAGTAGAATTTTACAATCCTTCGGAGCGGACACCCATCAATTATCGTGGTTTTGGTTGGTGGCACCCATTACGGGAATGATCATACAACCTATAATTGGACATTACTCTGATCGTACTTGGACTAAACTAGGCAGAAGGCGTCCATATTTTCTTGGAGGAGCAATTGCTGCTTCGATCGGTTTGATCCTCATGCCTAATTCCGGAATGCTGGCTGCTTTCATTCCTGCTTTGTGGGTGGGTGCAGGTATGCTTATGATAATGGATGCTTCATTTAATATAGCAATGGAACCATTCCGGGCTCTTGTTGCTGATAAGTTGAACACAGAACAAAGGACGCTAGGTTTTTCTGTACAGACGGTCTTAATTGGTGTGGGAGCGGTGATTGGCTCCTGGCTTCCTTATATTCTTGCTGAATGGTTTGGAGTAGCCAAGGATGCAGCAGATGGAGCTATTCCGATGAATGTGATTTGGTCATTTGTGATTGGAGCCATCATATTGATATCTACCATTATCTGGACTGTTGCAAAAACCAGTGAGTATTCTCCTGAGGAGGTGGCACAATTTGATGATGCTGAAGAAGAAGAGGAAGAAATTGAATCTAAACCTCTTGTACGAGCCATTATAGAAGACTTTGGTACCATGCCTAAGACCATGAGACAACTCGGGTTGGTTCAATTCTGTTCCTGGTTTGCCCTCTTCGGGATGTGGGTATTTGCTACTCCTGCAATTGCCCAGCACATCTTTGGGCTTGCTCCGGATGATACTTCCAGTACCACCTTTCAGGATGCTGGAAATTGGGTAGGGATCATTTTTGGAGTGTACAACCTGGTGTCTGCATTTTATGCATTTATGCTACCTACTATTGCAGGTAAATTAGGTAGGAAGAAAACCCATTCAGTTTCTTTAATAGCAGGTGCTGTGGGATTGATCAGTATTTATTTTATTTCAAATCAATACGTGCTGATCCTTTCGATGGTTGGAGTTGGAATTGCCTGGGCTTCGATTCTAGCAATGCCTTACGCCATCCTTGCAGGATCAATACCAGCTAAGAAAATGGGGATATATATGGGTATCTTTAATTTCTTCATAACCTTTCCCCAGATTGTAAATGGAGTCTTTGGAGGCCTTATCGTGAAGTACCTTTATAACGATCAAGCCGTATTGGCCCTTGTGACATCAGGGGTTTTTCTACTGATTGGAGCCATTGCAGTCCTTTATGTAGAAGATAAGGACGATGTCGTAGCAACCTGATTAGATATCAAAAGAATACCCTGCCTCAAGCTTGCGATTGTAATTCTCCTTATTAAAGGAATAGTACTTAGCAGGTCGGTGTCTGACATCCTGCTGAGATTCAGAATGTTCAATCAGTATTTCAGAATTCTTAATTTTCCTCCTGAAATTCCTCTTATCCAATTTAATGCCCAGTATGGCTTCATAAAGAGATTGCAACTGCTTCAACGTGAACTTGTGTGGTAACAAAGAAAATCCGATGGGTTTTTCTCGTACCCTCCTCTGTAACATCTGTAGACAGGTGTTCAGGATAAGATTATGATCAAATGCCAATTGGTTGATGTCCTGAATGGACTTCCATGTAACTTTAAGTCCGTCTGGTTTTACTTCCGGAGCATAATCCTGAACCTTAATAAGAGAATAGTAGGCTGTACTTATCACACGTCCAAGTGGGTGTCTGTCAATATCACTAAAAGTAGCCACTTGTTCAAGGTATAAATTGATAATTCCAGTGCGTTGCTCTAGTATCCGTTGTGCAGCATCATCCAATGTTTCAGATGGCCTGACCAGATCCCCAACCAAAGACTCCTGACCTTCAAATGGAGGCATATTGGATTCCAGTAAGAGTACTTTCAATTCTTGATTATCATACCCGAAAATCACACAGTCAACAGAGATGGCAACTTTGTAATCTTCTTTTAAATGCGAGAGCCAGGTATTGATGTTTTCATGAGTAGTATTAATAGACATTGCCGGCTTAATGGTTTTCAATAACAATTATTTATAATGGATATATTGGTTAGGGCAATGAATTAATATCCTACACAATAATAGTATATTGATTCCATTAATCAAAACTGACAATATGAAGATAGAAATATGGTGGATTGGAAAAACGAATGAGAAATATCTCCAACAAGGGATAGATATCTACCATAAGAGATTAAAACACTACAACAGGGTCAATTTAATTACCATTCCTGATGTGAAATCACCGAGAGATTCAGGGAAATTGAAAGCTTTAGAAGGTGAAAACATCCTATCAAAAATCACCAATCAGGATATGCTGATCCTGTGTGATGAAAATGGAAAACAATATGATTCTATGAAATTTGCGGCTCAGATTGAATCCTGGATGATGAGGTCTCAATATAAAAGGTTGATCTTCCTTATTGCAGGTGCATACGGGGCATCATCAGAATTGAAATCGAGAGCCAATGAACAACTATCTTTATCTCCATTAACCTTTTCACATCAGATGGCCAGGTTGATATTATTGGAACAAATCTATAGAGGCTTAACCATCATCAAAAATGAAAAATATCATAATGTCTAATAAATAATAAGCATTAGTATATTAAAACTAACTAGTCTATAGATTCTTATTACATTGCCTCAAATATAGCTTATGGAGCTTACAGTAACATTGATCATTATAATTATATCAGGTATAATTTCCTATCGTGCGTTTACAGACGTTAACCTGGTCCAAAAATTAAAACATGATCCATATCGAGAAGCCAATCATGGTGAATATTATCGATTTATTACATCCGGATTTATCCATGGTGGTTGGGCTCACCTCATTATCAATATGTACGTACTTTATGAATTTGGGACTATTGTAGAATCTATTTTCAACAACATTTTCGGCCCCATTATGGGTAAGGTGTATTTTTTGATCCTTTATTTTGGAACACTCATCATTTCAGATATCCCTACGCATTTGAAACATAAGAGTAATCCTGGTTATGCTAGCATAGGTGCATCAGGTGCGGTTTCAGGAATCTTGTTTGCGTATGTGCTATTTTCACCCTGGTCTTGGTTGGGGCTAATGTTTTTCATTCCTATACCCGCCATAGTATTTGCTGTATTATATTTGGTATACAGTTCCTGGGCGGTTAATAATACCCAATCTAGGATTGATCACAGTGCCCACTTTATGGGAGCAGTTGCAGGAGTGATTATTACAATCATCTTATTCCCTCAGATTATTGATATTTTTCTAACAGAGATCATGAATTTTCAATCTCCCCGGTAACTAGAACCAACCGCTTTTTTTCCTGCTCCTTGTCTTTTTTATGCCGAGTACTCCAAGTAATCCACGGGTTAACTCCCTAGCAACTGTACGACCAATTTGTCTAGTAGTTGTGCTGTTGAATACTTTATCGAATGTCGATTTATCTCTTCTGGAAGTCTTCCTGGCTTTTGCCTCCTGTTGTCTTAACTCTTCTTGTACTTCCTCTGATTGAGCCGTTTTGATCTTACCTGTGAGTATTTCATAAGCACTGTCTCGATCAATGAGCTCATTATACTTGTCTGCAATTCTTGATCTGGTCATGATGTTGTCTATCTCCCTGTCTGTAAGGACATCCATTCTTGATTGAGGAGCTCTCAGGTAGGTATGAACGAGAGGAGTTGGTATGCCTTTTTCATTTAAAGCTGAAACTAAGGCTTCTCCGATTCCCAGCTCAGTCAACAACTGATCGACATCATAATATTCAGTTATAGGGTAATTTTGTGCGGCCAGCTTGATGGCTTTCCTGTCTTTTGCAGTAAATGCTCTTAATGCATGCTGTACTTTCAAACCAAGTTGACTTAACACTGAATCGGGAATATCAGCAGGATTTTGAGTCACAAAGAAAATGCCTACACCTTTCGACCTGATCAACTTAATAATGATCTCTATCTGATCCATAAGTGCATCTGATGCTTCATCAAATACGAGATGTGCTTCATCAATAAAAATGACAAGTTTAGGTTGATCCATATCCCCTTCTTCCGGGAAATTAGTATAGATCTCAGCCAGCATTTGAAGCATGAAAGTTGAGAATAGCTTAGGTTTATCCTGAATGTCAGTTACCCTTAGAATAGAGACCATTCCTTTACCATCTTCATCTATCCTGCATAAGTCATCAACATCAAAAGAGCGCTCTCCAAAGAAGAGGTCCCCACCCTGTTGTTCCAGCTCAATGATTTTTCTAAGTATGGTTCCCACGGATGACGTTGAAATCCTTCCATATTCTTTCTGGATATGATCTTTACCTTCATTGGTTATGTATTGCAGAGTCTTCTTTATGTCATTTAGATCCAATAAGGGCAATCCATTGTCATCACAATACTTAAAGATTACAGAAACGATACCTGATTGAGTATCATTTAGGTCAAGGATCTTAGAAAATAACACAGGCCCAAATTCCGTGACCGTTGCTCTTAACCTAAGCCCTGCATCATTGCTCAGAGATAATAGTTCTACAGGGGATTGATCAGGAATAAATGGAAGCCCGATTTTCTCATGCCTTTCATCGATTTTAGGATGTCCATCGCTTGAGACAGCAATTCCACTAAGGTCACCTTTGATATCCATCAATAGCGAAGGAATCCCTTTAGAAGAAAGCTGTTCAGCAATAATCTGCAATGTTTTGGTCTTACCCGTTCCCGTTGCACCGGCAATTAAACCATGTCGATTCAATGTTTTTAAAGGTATTCTTATGAAATTCTCTGTAAGAACTTCTCCATCAATCATGGCTCCACCCATAATGATTGATTCACCCTTAAAAGCGTATCCATCCTTTATTTCTCCTGTAAACTTTTCTTTATCTATACTCATATTATTGTTTCTTATAATGCTAATGTAATAAAAGTCATGTATTTATTGATGATTCCATTTATCAAGCCTAAGGCGATATCTCTTTTCACTAAACTTCCATGGCTTGACATTTATTTCTGATTCCATTTTTTCCTCTTCTGAATCATTCAGCAGTTCATTGAAAAAGTCTAAGCCGGTCAATTCTTCAATATTGTCTATGGTTACGACGTAATCTTTTAATGGTTGGTCACTTACGTCATTTGGAATTATAAATCCTATGGCTTCCGGATTTCTTCCATTTACATCCAGAATGATCTTGTAGAATCTTTGTGGTGCGGTTACTCCATTCTGACCGATGCCTCTCAAGCCTGGATCTCTTAGAATTGGACCTGTTATGATATAAATGTTTTCTCTGCTGAAAGCCCAATCTCTTACTTGTTCTTCCAGTTCCTTCCATATGCCATTATTAAACTTCCTTTTCTGTGGACTGATATTACTCATTAGAAAGCTCTCCTCCATAGCTGTTAAGTTATGAGCCATATCACCGGCTGGAGCAAGATGTCCCCTGGTGTATCCTGAATTAGAATAATCTCTGTGAAAGGCAGAACTTGAAGTAACATCATAATCAGGGTTAAACCTGCCTGTGCGTTTTACATTGGGAACTTTGAGATTATCTCGGGTCAACTCATAGGCTACCCATTCCGCCTGTTCATGACGTTCAATATAAGACAGGCTGTAGTATGTGTGGTGTATGACTTCTCCATTGGAAGTAGGAAGAAAGAATCTTGAATCGGTAGCTGGGTTTTCAGCCTGAGTAATTTCACTGAAATCAAAGTTCTTAAATTCACCATATAGATACCACATTAAAAAAACGGTAACTATTGCAAACACGATAAATCGCAAGGCCATTCCACTTGATTTATGTTTGGTATGGTTCCTTCTCAATCTTGTCATAGTCTTGATTAATTATAGAAGCTCAAAGCTATAAATAAAATAACCCCTTAATGCCAATAAATATTATTAATTTTCCGCATACTTATTTTGACTATGAGGGGTGTTTTACTCTGTATGTTATTATTATTTGGAACCACAATTGTGGCTCAATTTTCTTTTACGCTTGGGACTGGTGCAGAGTCAGTTTCAATGGGTAGAACATCAGTGTGTCTTGATGGACCATCAGCTATTTTAGGTAATCAAGCTGCAATGATAGAATCTAACTCTTTTAGCCTTACGGCAAATGCTGCCAGGAGATATAACATTGAGGGATTAGATATTTTTTCAATTGGAGCTATTTACCCTACTACACTTGGTCAGTTTGGGGTGAGCCTTCAACAGTATGGTTTTAAAGGGTATAAAGAACAAAAATTTGGTCTGGCATATGG
>JABDLO010000398.1 GCA_013002995.1 Saprospiraceae bacterium
GATGTATACAGGAGTAAGGAACGAACGGGAATATATATGGATGTCACAACTCCTTGATGATGGTCATTACTGGTCATATAAAGCACTGAATGACCCTACCCATTTAATCAAAATAGGAATGCTGGATATGTGGCTGTTAAATCCTTCAAGATCTTCTTATTATCCCAACCTGATCTTGAAGCCAACAGGCAGAGGAAAGCTTGAAATTATACCGGTCAATTATCAAGGTATTCTTGCGAATCTTCAGGAGAAGAAATGGAACCGTACAAGAGGACTCTCTGACATGCAATCTACCCTGGAAATGAATCTGACTAAAAAGGCGTTCATTCATTTGAAAAAGAGAATAGACAAAAGTGAATGGTATGATTATTTTCAAAAAACCATCAGTAGAACCAGAGAAGAATATACAGATACAGTTAAAAGTATTAACAACAGCGTAAATATTGATAAGACCCTGTGGAATCAGCTGTACATTTTTCTTTTTGATTTCGGTAGAAATGAAAGTGTATTTAATCATGTATGGGATAGACTGAAAACATGAGTTATCATTACAGCATACTAAAGATATCTATTAACCAGGATCTGGAAGACACAATTTCCATTGGATTACTGTTGTTGTCCAAAGATCGATACTGGTTTAAATACTCACAAGATCGGTTGAAGTACCTTAAACCATTCCTTGGAGTACATCATGCCGCAATAGTCAAGGTGTTGAACATCATATCCAGAAAAATAAATTCTATAGAAGGATTTCAATTGGATCTATACAGTCCTATTGATGATTATTTTAACGAAGAATTTCTTCAACACCTGAGCAAGCAACACATAGGGATGGTCAGGTTTTCTAATCCGGAACCCATTGTGTTGACCAGTGTAAACCAGGAAGTATTTGATGGTGTTTATAAAAGTCTGATCGGAGAAGAGGAGAAGAGAAAAATCCGTAGGAAAAATCCCGAAAAGAAGATCATTGAGCGAAAACTCATCAAGCCTCTGGTCGGCAAAGTCCATACCCATATCAAATTGGATGGAAGCAGTATTCCGGAGCTCTATTTCAGATATGACTTAGAAGCTTGTGGAAGGAATGACCATATATTTCTAGTAAAGTATCTTGATTTCAATCAGACGCCTCCGACCCTCGATATGAAGATCATGAGGTTGTTGTTCCTCTCCAGGTTGATGTCTCAGGTTTTTAAAACCAAAACACGTGTATTTGTCATAGCTTCTGAACCACCTATACAGAACCACAAGAGACATCAATTGTATAAATTTGTGGCTCGAAATGAGCTACTGGAAATTAAAACTCCTGATGAATGTCCACAGGTAGCCGCCCTATTTGCAGAAGCGGAAATGAGGAAGTTTATCAAATAATTTTAGACCTGGAACTTCCCAAATTTTCCATCCAGCGAGTACTTACCAGCTCCTATCAACGCGATGACAATATACCCCACAGCATACATCCAGGCTTTTTCCTGACGGCTGAATGGGTCATCACCATGAACGATAATGGCGGCAACAAGCATGGTAAATGCCAATGGAATGGCTGCCCACTTGGTCTTGAATCCAACTATGAGCAATACAGAGCAAACGAATTCAGCAAATACGGTTAAAATCAGAGAGAGGGTTGGACCCAGACCTATAGGATCACCAAATTCTATAGGACCGCCAGCAAATAATTTCATTAATTTAGGCCATCCATGGGTCAACATGAACCCACCCATTCCTAGTCTTAGTATTAACTTTCCTATGTCTTGCATATAATTTTAATTAGTATTTACGGCCAATATATGGAAAGAAAATTAAATATGAATATTCAGAAATTATCCACTCAATTGATGATATAAGTTAATCAATAAAAATAGCGATCTACTCATCTCATTATTATGAACGCTTAATTTTCAATATTTTAAGGTTGAATATTAACAATGGGATGAAGTCTGAATTAAAAGCTATCATACTTGATGACGAACAGAAAAGCATTGATTCACTTCAATGGAAAGTAAGATCTATTCCTTCCTCAGTCGAAATTAGAAAGACATTTACTTCTGCACAAAAGGCTCTGTCTTATTTAAATGGAGAAGATATTGACTTAATATTTCTTGACATTGACATGCCTGAGATGTCGGGTATAGAATTTGCAAAAGTTTTAAGAGATAATAAGATTAATGCTAAAATCATTTTTGTTACCGGACATGATGAATACATCCTTGAAGCATTAAGGTTAGCTGCATTTGATTATTTATTAAAACCTGTAGACCCGGAAGATCTAAAAAATGCTTTAGACAGATATTTTAAAGATCCTCCGGCAAATAATCTGAACAATTTGATAGCTGAGCTCTATCGCCATAACAAGCCTTCAGAAAATGAAAAAATTGCCTTACCGACATCAGAAAGTATTTTATATATAGAAAAAAAGAGCATCTGCTATTGTGCTTCTGACAGTAATTACACCGGCTTCTATCTTTCTTCAGGTGAAAAGATCCTGATTGCCAAGACGCTCGGTAAGGTAGAAGAAATGCTTGGGAGTGGATTTATCAGGATACATAATTCTTTTATCATAAACAAAGAATATGTCTCCGCTTATCATAGAGGTACCGGAGGAAGTGTCAAGCTGAATGATGGAACCATTCTACCAGTATCAAAGTCAAGAAAAGAACAAGTGCTAGATTCTCTAAATAAATAGCTACTGACAATTATTCTCAAAATCTAAAGTAGATACTCATGAAATGGATCACATTGATAGCAATATTGTTTTGTTTTAATTTAAAAAGCCAGGATTATGCAGAGATCCAAGAGATCAAAGCAGTTATGAGGGCTGAAACGCAAGCTTTCTTTCAGCGGGATTATGAAGCCTGGAAAACCCACTGGGTACATGATGAATCGGTCTTTCAGGCCTGGAATACAAGTGAGGGTAGCTATGTGCAAAGAAGAGGCTGGGAAGCTGTAAACCAAAACGTCAAAGATTACATAAAAATAAACCCATCACCGTACCATAATAATTTTTTCCAAACCAATATGGTCATTGAAGTTGAAGGAAATGTAGCCTCCGTAAGTTATTATGAATATGCTTCTAATCCTTCAGGAGATCTATTCACCAAAGCTGCTGGTTTCAAGATGCTTAGAAAAGAGGAAGGAAAATGGAAGTTATCAACGGTTGCCTCATACTGGGATTATGATTACAGGTATACATTGGATGATGTCATAAAATTAGTGGAAGAGGACAAGAGAAAAAACAGGTTATGGACCGAAGAAGATCGACAATACCTATTAGACAACCTCAACCGTACTACTGATGAATTACTTGCTGCAACAGAGAGTCTTACAGATGCCCAATGGCACTTCAAGCCAACTGAAGATTCCTGGAGCATCGGACAAGTATTGGAACATCTAGCACTTTATGAAAGGCAATATTATATTGAAAGATACCAGGTGTCTCTGCGACCACCAGAACCTGAATTGAACGCCTCCACCAACCCTGATGCATACTATATCGATTGGATGGGTGAAGAACAAAAACATTCTGCACCTGGAAGTGCCCGTCCTCTTGGCTTATTAAAAGGCAAAGATAACTGGACCAATTTTAAGGTCATCCGGGATATGACCATCAAGAAAATCAGTGAAACAGACCTGGATTTCAGGGCATATTTCTGTACCAGATCAAATGGGGTGAGGTGGAATATCCATCAATTGTATGTCCTTCATTTTGCTCATTGTGACCGGCACCTGAGGCAGATCCACAGGATCAAGGCACATAAGGATTATCCAAGGTAAATCATATGATTTCCTGAATGTCCTGCAACAAAAGTTAAAAATTGATAATTATCCAATGTCTTAAATTTTATCCACTATTGATAATCCAATAAATAGATGATATCAACTACTCAATGCACTTGTAGACAGGGATGACATAAGGTAATTTAAGCTATTATGAAAAAGGGAATAATAGCCATCTTTGTTTTACTTTGTACATTTTCACTATCATCACAGGACAGGTACTGGGTCGGAGGTTCTGGTAACTGGTCAGACATTAATCATTGGTCAACATCATCAGGAGGAATCGGAGGTGCTTCAATTCCTTCAGCATCATCCAATGTGTTTTTCGATTCCAATTCAGGACTATCTTCAGGTACCATTACCATTGACATAAATGCAGAAACCCAGGATCTTGATTTCACAGGTGTCGGTACAATGAGCTTGTTTGGCTCTGCTTCTAACGCCTTTTCAATTTACGGTGACTTAATATTCAGTTCTTCTGTGTCCAATAACTTCGATGGAGATTGGGCATTTCTTTCTGCTTCCAATCAATCAATAACTTCTGCTGGTGCAAGTTTTAATTCCGATGTGAGAATAGATGGGACCGGTACTTTCAATCTCCAGGATGATATTATTACACTTAATGATATTGAAATATCCAATGGAACATTGATTACAGGAGGGAATCAAATAGAATGTAATTCTTTTTTATGTCAGGGATCGAACGCTATTTCATTGGATATAAGTAATAGTTTATTAGTGATCCATCAGGATTTTCAGGCATCCTCTAATATGTCAATAACCACAACAAATTCTACAATTGACATCATGGGTACAAATGGAGAATTAAGGGATGCCTCTGGATTGACCTTTCACAACATCTATTTCAGTAATCCAGTAACAACTGGACTATTATCCAATTGTGATAACCTTACAATTAATATATTGGATTTTGCAGGCAATGGGTCAATAGAAGGTAGCAATACCCTTGATAGTATTAAAATTACAGCCGGAAATGAGTTGTCATTCAGTGCTGGGAATATTCAGACCATTGAACACATTGAAGCCATAGGTGATTGTGATGATTTCATCACATTAAACTCTGCCTTGACAGGTACTCAGGCCACAATTTTAAGCAACAGTGTATCTATCACAGTCGCTCAGGTCAATCTTCAGGATTTGGTTGCCTCAGGGACCGCAACTTTTATTGCATCTAATTCCAATGATCTTGGAAACAACAACAATTGGAGTATTAATTCGGGCAGGACATTGTATTGGGTGGGTGATGGAGGAGGTTGGGAAGATCCTGTACACTGGTCCCTGTCAAGTGGCGGATCACCTGGGGAATGCCCTCCGGATGATATTGATGATGTTATTTTTGATGCCAATTCATTTAGTTCACCTAATCCAAGTATTACTTCAACCATCAGGGGTAAATGTCATGATATTACCTTTCTAAATGTAACCAATAATCCTTCCTTTAACTTCAATAATGCTCCATTCGGGGAAAACCGCCTGGACATCAGAGGATCTGCTGAATTTAATGTAGATATGAGTATTACAAGTCCGGTATATTTCCTTTCGGATGAATTCAATGAGAGTGTTCAGAGCAATGGATTTCAATTTGGATCTAGTGTATATTTTGAAGGAAGTGGAACGTACGATATTTTAGATGACTTTAAAAGTTCTGGATTCCTACAGATAAAAAATAACCAGGTCAAATCATCTGATTATGACCTTGAGTTTTCAACTATAACTGTGTGGTCGGGATCAACATTTGATATTGGTACATCCATGATTACCACCTCCAATTTTAGTGTTAATTCCGGTGCCACCCTGATCAACAACAACAACCATATCATCCTTCCTAATAATCCATCATATGTAACTGCTCCCAATCTTCATTTTAGGAAATTAGAGTATTTATCAGGTGGTCAGACTTCAGGGGAAAATATATCCGTTGATTCTATCATCTGTAATGGACAGCTTTTTCTTCCCAGTTGTAATGGAGCAGAGTTTGGAAACGTAACAGTAACAGGAAATTTCTTTGTTTACTCAGATGTTACCATAGATACAGCTGTATTGAGTGCAGGGGTAGATGTACGCATTCTGGATGGTAAAACACTTACCATAACAGATACCCTGGATATCGCCAATAACTGTAATCTTGGGTATACTAAAATATTTGCCTATACAACCAATAGCAATGTCATACCGAATGCTACTATATATTCAGATAATGACATTACAGTAGAATCTTGTAGGATTGAAAACATCACTGCCAGTGGTGCAGGTAGTCCATTTACCGCTCTGAATTCCGGAAATATTGGTGGAAATATTGGATGGAACTTTAATACTACTGGTCGCACCCTTTATTGGGTTGGAGGCCAGGGTTCCTGGTCAGATCTTTCCCATTGGTCATTGAGCAGTGGTGGAACTGGCGGAGAATGCATTCCGTTGCCAGTTGATGATATAATATTTGATGACAATTCATTCTCAACAGCAACTGACATCATCACTGTGGATGAAGAAGGATACTGTCATGATATGACCTGGCTGACCACTACGGGCACACCCAGGTTTTCTCAAACAAATCGTGATATGAATATCTATGGGTCTCTTCAATGGTCAGAGTTTATGACATTTTCCAACAATGATGGAATTTATTTTCACAGCAATGATTCTAATGAAAGCATCACTTCAGCGGGAAAACATTATACGGGCGCTTATAACTTCCTGGGAGAGGGCTCTTTTAACCTGATGGATTCATTGTCTTGCCTTGTACTCCGCCAGGAGAAAGGAAGGATCAATACTCTCGGAGAGAAAATGAAAGTTACTAGCAGCATTACCATAAATGATTCCCTGTATGCATCGACATCACAGATTTATGGTGGTAGTATTTATATTGAAGCTAATGCCACCATAGATTTATCCACTGCTGAATGTTACATAACCTCAGGTACTTTTCGTTCATACTTAAATGACCAGGATTTTTACAAGATATATTTTACAGGCTCCAGCGGTACGTCATACCTCAGAGCACATGATTGCCAATTCGATTATATTGAATTCAATCCTGTCGGGGAGATAAATACATCCTTCAGTCAATATCCTACCAACAACAGAATTGATCATGCTGTATTTCTCAATAATGGTAATATAAAAGGTGGAGGAAATAATTTTTCTACATTAACCTTTTCTCCGGGTAAAACATATCAATTCAATAATCACAATCAGGTAGCTGACACCTTAAACATATGGAATGCCAGTTCATCATGTGCTCAGGGTAATACTACCATCAAAGGAGAATTTTCAACTCAAACAGCAAGTTTATATTCTGATCAGAATCAGACCCTGGAAATTGTTACCCTTAAAAATATGGAAGCTTTGGGATCGGGAGTTTTCACTGCCCTTAATTCCCTTGATGATGGCGGAAATATCAACTGGACATTTAATACCGGTCCACGCACCCTCTACTGGGTAGGAGGTACAGGTGAATGGTCAGATGCCTCTCATTGGTCATTGATGAGTGGGGGTTCAGGTGGAGAATGTATTCCTACTTTCATTGATAATGTCATTTTTGATCACAACTCTTTTACAGCCTCCGGGCAGGAATTTACCATCGGTAGCAGTATTGCCATTCATGATATGACCTGGCAGAATGTTACCAATCAACCTCAATGGAAAGCTACTTCTCAATTAAATTCTATCACTGTCCACGGTTCTCTCACCCTGGATAATGGTGTAAACTATAATCATAAAGGAAAATTGATTTTCAATTCTCAGGAAGGGATAAGTGCCAATGAAATATTTAGGACGGATAATGCACCCATTCAATCACCTATTGAATTCATCGGAGATGGAATCTATGAGTTGCAGGATTCACTCATTTCTACAGCCAATGTTAATGTAGAAAAAGACGCAACATTAAATGCTGAAGAAAATTACCTTAAACTCAAGAGCATGGTAATTCAGGATTTTGATCATGCTGTTCTTAATATATTTAAATCCAAAATGGTCCTAGATGGCGCACTCACTGTAATTAAAGATAATATAATCTATGCCGACTCCTCCATTGTAGAAATCATTTCTACAGGAGGAGCTGTCAATATCAACAACAACAATTTATACGATGTATTGATATCAAATACTGGAAGTGTTACCGCCTTAAATCTCATATGCCAATCCTGTACCTTCAACAAGATAGAATCCCTTAATAGACCTTTTCTTTTCAATAATAACATGACAATCGATTCTTTGATCCTTGCTGCTGGAAGTGAAAACAATATTCAACAAAACAAAATCCTGACAGTAAAAGAATATTTCCAATGGAATAACAATTGTAATAATAATCAAATAGGATCATTAAAAACCTGGAATTCTACAGGACCTTCTTACATTGACTTTCAGGTTGTTCCAGGGCTGAGCGATATAAATCTTGTTGGCATAGAAGCCATAGGTAACAATATTCCAATTGATTGTAACAATTGCTACGATATACTTAATAATGTAGGTTGGAATTTTATTTCCGGCTCTCCAAGAGATCTATATTGGGTAGGGGACGCCGGAGATTGGTACGAAAGTAATCACTGGAGTCTTACATCTGGGGGAATAGGAGGAGAATGTCCACCAACTAAAGCGGACAATGTATTTTTCGACAACAATTCTTTCACACTTAGTAATCAGTCAGTAGATATTGATGATCGGGGAGTATGTCACAATATGGATTGGTCGGGATCCAATAGCTGGAATCCAAGAATTAATTACGAAAATGAATTATATATAGATGGAGATTTTATTTTACCATTTACCATGAATTCAATTGGGAATCGTCAACCATATTTAACGGCATCAGATTCCGTTAACATCAATACTGCAGGAAATGCCCTTGATGTAACCATTTATATCCAGGGATCAGGAGACTTTCACCTTCAGGATGATTTTGAAACAACAATAAATTTTTATCTACATAAAGGACATCTATTTACGAATGGATATTCCTTCAAAGCAGGTAATTTTTTTACCAACAATCAAGTGAATCTTTATGGTTTCAGAAGCTTAAACTTGTCTAATTCAATATTGGAATTTACTGATCTTGCTAGGTTTGATGGAGATTCTTTAATGATCCATGCCGGTACTTCTACCTTCAGATTTCCAAATGGAGGAACTTTTTATACCGGAAATGATCATACTTATTACAATATAGAAAAACCAGGTAATGCAGGATCATTGACTTTCTATTCATATGATAACACCTTTAACGACATACTATTAAATTCCAATGCCTCCTTCAGAGGAACAGATATTTCAGTAAATGGACTTTATCTTAATGGAGGCCAGACATATTATTTTGAATCAGGAGATGTGATCTATATTCTCGACACCCTTGTAGCCAACGGTAGTTGTACTTCTCCAATTACACTATATGCAAGCAGTAATCCCAGGCGTTTTGATAAAACAAGCGGAGAAGTTAACATTACCCATGCCACCCTCACCAATATTCATGCCCAGGGAGGGGCATCATTTAACGCCTATAATACCACTGGGAGCAATGTTAATGGATGGAATGTGGTCAATGGAGATGATGCTACATTGTATTGGGTAGGTGGGAGCGGAGATTGGCACGATCAATCACACTGGTCTTACACCTCGGGAGGACCGGGAGGTGCCTGTATACCTCAATCGACCAATAATGTGGTGTTCAATCAATTCTCATTTTTATCCTCTAATGAAATGGTCAACATCAATGATGATGCTGAATGTCTGGATATGGAGTGGATGGGAATTTTACCCGCTTCTCTTATTGGCAACAACCTTAAAAAATTGGATATACATGGCTCGTTACTTTTAGACGCCAATCTTACCCTTAACTTCTTAGGAGACATCAATTTTGAGGCTGCAACTTCAGGAAAAACAATTACCTCTGATGGAGTTGTGATCAACAGTCCAATATTCTTTAATGGAATAGGAGGGGGCTGGAACATCATGGATGACCTTACTGTGGATCAAGATTTAAATTTTAATAATGGGACTCTTGACTTAAATAGCCATACGGTCATTTTTCCCAGGATAAATTCACAGGTTCAGAATGCCAGAACATTGATACTGGACAATGCACAGGTCATGGTTACGGATACAGGATATGTGTGGAACATAGATACCACT
This sequence comes from Saprospiraceae bacterium, assembly GCA_013002995.1. Taxonomy (GTDB): domain Bacteria; phylum Bacteroidota; class Bacteroidia; order Chitinophagales; family Saprospiraceae; genus JABDLO01. The sequence continues at coordinate 9,916 of JABDLO010000398.1, forward strand.
AATTTCAATTTCAATGCGGGTAATTCTACCATAAATTTTAATGGTAGTAAAGTCTTATTTGAGCCATTCGATGGATACACCTATTATAATGTGAATCTGAACACAACTGGTGCCACGGATTCAGCTGAAGTAATCAATTCTGTAGGCGTAATTTTTAATGACCTCCAATTTAATGGGGATGGAAAGCTTTATGGGTCACATACCTACAACAACCTTATTTTTACTGCCGGTAAAAATTACATCATTGGATCAGGGACCACACAGAAATTTGATGGATTTAACATCCAAGGCGGTTCTTCTGATTCTACCACGATTGGATCTTCGAGTCCCGGAAATGAGTATTTTTTCAAATCCATGCTGAATGATGTGTGTATTGATCATACCATTCTCTCTGATAACCATGGGGTTACTCCCCAAGAATATGCAGCTATACATTCTCGGGATGCATCCAACAACCTGAATTGGACATTCAATGCTGTTTTTTATAAGGATTCAGATGGAGATGGTTATGGCGATAGCAGTATGGATACCATAGCATGTTTTCTGCCCATAGGTTATACAATTGATAGCACAGATTGTAATGATCAATACAACCTGGCGTATCCGGGTGCAACTGAAATATGCGATGGTTATGATAATGATTGTGATGACCTGATAGATGAGGATTTTCCTCCGGTGGCTATATGTCAGAATATTACAGTTTATTTAGATCCCAATGGAATGGCCATCATTGATCCTGCAACAGTGGATAATGGATCTTCGAGTTGTAATACATTAAATTTTCAATTAAGCAAGAACACCTTTGATTGCAGTGAAATAGGGGTGCACAGTGGAATGTTGTTTGTCTCAGATGATTATGGAAATGCTGATACCTGTGATGTCATGATCCAGGTCCTGGATACACTTCCTCCGAATGTCCATACCTGGGATATCACTGTACAATTA
>JABDLO010000404.1 GCA_013002995.1 Saprospiraceae bacterium
CCCTTTAGTATTGTAAGAGATTAATATTTAATCATATTACAATAATCATTATGTATAGTTTTTCTTTTTGCTTCTTTTTCTTTTTGTGAAATTAACACTTGACTGTGAATAAAATAGCGGAGGTGACCTATCTGCCTGCCTAAGTTTATGACTTAAGCTGCGAATTAGTCCTCCGCTATCCACAGATTAAGCACCATGTAGAAATTTAGGCTTTGAGGCCTACTAAAGGTGTTAGTGTTAATCTGTTAACTAAAAATTTAATGCAATGTATTCATTTTTTATCGGATGTGATATTTCCAAAAGTTACTTTGATGTGTCTTTTTTTAAAGATCAAAAATCCATTTACTTAGGTCAATTTTCTAATGATATCCCTGGCTTTAAATTGCTTATTAAACAATTGAAGTTGAATACGGAAATCCCTGAGACTTCTTGGTTGGTTTGCTTTGAAAATACTGGTGTATACTCCAAACCTTTGTTAGAGTGGTTGTTTAGCCAAGGAATTCCCTGTCGGGAAGAAAATGCTCTTACCATCTCTAGATCTATGGGATTGAGAAGGGGTAAAGATGATAAAATAGATTCTAAGGATATCTGTCGATACATCTTTGAAAAAAGAGATTCAATTCAACCTTCAAAATTGTCTAACCCATTGATTGTGAAGTTAAAGAAGCTGCTTTCCAGAAGAGATTTTCTGGTAAGACATAAACAGTCATTGGAAGTTACTTTAAAGGACCAACAAGCAGTTATTGATCCTCCATTGTTTGAATTATTGGAATCAAGAAATGATACATTGGTTGAAGAGTATTCAAGACAAATCAAGGAGGTTGAGCAGCTGATTCAAGACCTTATGAATCAAGACGAAGAGGTAAAGACAAACTATGATCTGGCACAGTCTGTAGTAGGTATTGGAAAAACGACTGCTGCATACTTGATTGCAATAACAGAAAACTTCTCCTGCTTTAAAGATGGAAGGAAGTTAGCTTGCTATGGAGGAATTGCTCCTTTTCCTAATCGTTCGGGGACTCGAATTGGAAAAACAAGGGTAAGTCATTTGGCCAATAAAAAAATCAAAAGCTTATTATCTAATTGTGTAAACGCGTCTATTATGTACGATAAAGAAATTAGACTCTATTACAATAGAAAACTATCTGAAGGCAAAGAAAAAGGAGTGGTTTTCAATGCCATAAAGAATAAACTTATTCACAGAGTATTTGCTGTAATTAAAAGACAAACACCTTATGTAAGGATAATGAATTATGCATAGATAATTTTTCTATTTATAATTTGGATAACCGTAGAAATTCAAAGCGAATGCGAAGGTAGGTTCCCGCTTTGCCTGCCGAAATGGAATGAAGGCTGGCCTTCGGTACACAAGCTTCAGGATCAAATCCTGGAGCTTTTTTTTATTTAATAATTGATATACGTAGATTTTAATCAGCTTTCGGAACTAAAGCCAATGCAATACAAGATCCTTTAAGTTTTATCCAAACTTCAAAGGCATACTAATCTGAAACCGTCAATTCCTCTATCTCATCATCAGATATAATTTCTGTTTCAGAAACTACAGGTGTTTCAACTTCTTCTATTATGGGAGTTGCCTTTATACCAATCGGTTGATGAAAACTGGCCTCGAAAATAGTAGATACATCTTTTTCGGGGGAGCCTGTACAATTTAGGTTTCCACTAACAATAATGTAGGATGTGCCAACTAAACCAACGAAGGCAATGAATAAAAGAATAAAGCGGTCGCAGATATGGTGTGTGTAATCGTTTAGAGTCATACACAAATCGGGTTTGGTGATAAAATCGGTGTCGGGATGGTTTTACAACCATATCCGTATCAAATTTAAGGTATTTTTTACATGATAGATAGTATTTATTTGAATTTTGTCACATATATATCAATTTATAAATCATTGACTAATAGATGATTGAATTTAATTAATTGAATATATGCTTTATATGTATTGTTAAAAATATAATGGGATATATATATAATTTAATTAATATGTAAATTGTTGAAGAAAATTGACTCTTTTCAGAGGATAAAGGCAAAGTATTCCTAGATATGGAGGATCGTTACTAAATTTTGATGAATGAAAATGTATGGGACTCCTTATTGCTTGAATGTATCTTAATAAGATATTGGCCGCTATTAAGATTGGATAGGTCTATTGAATTATCAGTTAGTAATGTTTGATTCATCAATAGTTGCCCATTTACATTGTAAATCTCTATTGAACGAATTTTATTAGGGATACCCTTAATAAATAATCTTTCTCGCACTGGATTAGGGAATATGCGTAAGTCATTATTTACATCAGCCAACACTTTTATGGTATGTGAAAATTGATAATCTCCATTCATGTCCATTTGCTTTAAGCGATAATAGTTTTTTGAGAAGGAGGGCTGTGGATGGATAAAGGAGTAATTATTCAGCTGGTTAGGATTTTTTGCAGCATTTACAAATCCAATGTCCTTCCATTCATTATTGTCCCCAGCATGTTGAATATCAAAGCCAACATTATTGGTTTCAGAAGCAGTCTGCCAATGGAGAATAATATCTCCATTTTCAAAATTACCATCAAATGAAGACCACTGAACCGGAAGAATTGTTCCGTTCCAACTCGCTATCCTATTCGCTGAATTACCACCAGCCGATGTAAAAATCCCCGCAGCATATAGATTTCCATCACCGGCTATATCAATGCCAAAACAGGTTGAGGATAAACCACCTCCCAATGCTGACCATTGAACCCCATCCCAACTTGCAATTCGATTTGCCGAGCTACCTCCTGCAGTTGTAAAGGTTCCACCTGCATAGATGTTTCCATCTGAATGGCACTTGATACTTTGACACTGTCCATCTAGACCACTACCTAATGCTGACCAGGAAGTACCATCCCATTTGGCTATTCTATTGGCTGAAGTTCCACCAGCAGTTGTAAACCCTCCACCGGCGTATAAATCTCCATGTGAATCTACCTCTAATGAAAAACACCAGAAATTAAATCCACTTCCTACTGCTGACCAAGAAGATCCGTCCCATTTAGCTACATAGTTGACTGCAGTTCCTCCAGCTTGTGTGAATTGACCACCTGCATATACATTGCCCATATCATCAACTGCCAGAGCTCTACATATATCATTGAGTCCACTTCCCAATGCTGACCAGGAAGATCCGTCCCATTTCGCGACGTAGTTGACCGAATTTCCTCCAGCTTGAAGAAATGCGCCACCGGCATATACATTTCCACTATTGTCAATAGCTATAGCATAGCAATCAAAATTAAGTCCTGACCCAAGAGCTGACCAGGAGGTTCCATTCCACCTGGCGATTCTAGAGGCGGACGTACCTGAGGCAGAAGTGAATTTCCCGCCAGCATAGACAAGATTGTTGTTCAGGTCGGCTCTTACAACATCGCAATCACCATTCATTCCGGAACCACCAGGGATGGACCATGAAGTACCATCCCATTTCCATAATTTAAATGAGAAAAAACCTCCGGTCCAAACATGATTATTGTTGTCAACAGCTACTGTTAATGCTGTGCTGTTAAGGCCAGTACCTAAGGCTGACCATGATCCACTGAGGAATTCTTCTTCGCCTTGATTGAACGGACCTAAGACTTTAGCATTTGACTTGAATGAGGTTATGTAGGAATTATCCTGGGTTTCTGGATAAATTAGGTTTGCAATAATGCTAAATCCAAATATCACGAAGAATATGAAGCTTTTCATTCATTTCAATTTCTCTAAAATTCGAAATGATTTTTAAAAGATGAAATTTCTAAGTAACAACCGTATTGAATCGTGTAATAACCGTTAGTTTTTGAACAAACTAAGTAAATCTGATAATAATGAATTGGAAGAATTTTTATTCAATAATTCTTTCTTTAAATGTCTGTTAAATCGATGCGAAGCTATTAAAGCCTCTTGATTGCTGAGCAATAAGCTTTTGTCCCTGTGGTTGTATTTTTTTATGTGATTGGTGTTCACCAAACATTGTTTGCTAATCTGAATAAAGTTGGGATTACCTTGCAGTAAATCTATATAATACCCCAGGTTCTTTGTAGATAATTTCACATGTTGGTTTTTCATTTTTAACTTTGAAATATTGCTATCTGATTGAAAATAAAGTATATCATTCAAGTCAATAAACTCTACCACTCCACGCGGTAAAATTACTCCAAGAGATTTTGGAGAATGCATATTTCCTTTCAGAAGCTTGAGTAAAAAATGGACTTGAGAATTATTCATTTTGGTATTCTCCTTCCGAATAAACCTTTCTATTGCTTCAAGTAAATGATCAGATGAAACAGGTTTTGTGATAAAGTCAAGACAAGCATACTTGATGGCTTTTGTAGCAAATTCAAAGCTTCCATGTGCAGTCACAAATATGATTTCAGGAAGAGATGCACCTTTATTGAGCAATTCTTCTAATACATCGAATATGGTGCCTCTTTTAAGTTGGATATCAAGGAATGCCAGTTGGATATCAGGATTAGTAAGTAATACTCTAGCTTCCTCCATTGTTGAAGCTGTAGCAATAACATTGATTCCCTTGTCTAGATCAGCTATCAGGAATTTTAAAGTTTCAATGTATTCTAATGTATCTTCTACTATGCCTACATTAATTTGAATCATCGTTCATCTAATATACTTAAAGTTACTTGAGTTCCTCCTGTTGAATTTTCTTTGATGTCGAGATCTATATCATAACCTACTTCCTTTAAGATGTCAATACGCTCTTTTACAATCCTGGATCCAAGGGATACATGAGCAGTGTAATCATTTTTCTTGTTTGCTTTTATACCGATTCCATTGTCTTTTATGGTACATCTTAAGCCTTCTTTAAATTGTTGGAAATGTATAGAAAGTAGACTGTCATTGCCTTTAGGAAGTAACCCGTGTTTAATTGCATTTTCTACAAAGGGTTGAATGAGCATAGGTGGTATAAAAGTGTTTTCTATATCAAGATTTGGATCAATAATAATTTCATAATCAAAATGTTGATTGCTTTTATCTTGCTCAAATAATACAAATGATTCGATTAATTCAATTTCTTTGGAAAGTAGAATATCATGATCCGAAATGCTTGTGTCTGGTGAATTCCCTTTATATGATGCTTCTAGAAAATTACGAATGAGTCTGGATAATCTTACAATATAATCACTCGCCTGTCTGGGTTGATTGTTGAGGATCTTACTTTGGATAGAAGCCAATACATTAAATATGAAATGAGGATTTAACTCAGAAAGCAATAATTGGGACCTTAAGTAATTGGCTTCACTTATGCTTTTTAAATATTTATTTCTCTCTTGGAGTGAAAGAACATAATAGAAAATTGCTGAACCGATGCCAATGAGAATGAGACTGATTGCTATTGGTGGAAACCAGGATGATCTGTAAAATGGAACTTTAACAACAAAATTTACCTGATCAACCTGATTTGGGTTAATCTTAAAATCTGTGGGACCAGATCTTATCTGAAAATTATACTCACCTGAATTCAAATTATTCAATACAACCGAATTGTCTTCTGACCAATTGCTCCACCCTTCACTATTCAATTGGTATTGATACTTTATTTTGGATGGCCTTACTGATCCTACAGCTTCAAAATCTATGTTTATGTCTTCATTATGAAAGGTGTCAATAAACCCCATGGAGTGGTTAAGTTTAATTCGTTGACCATTGATATGAGTAATCTGCGATCTTAAAGTTTGGTCTGAAGGAAGGAGATTTTTACTATTAAAGCTTACTAAATCAGTAGCTGAAGTAATCCAAATTTTATCTTTTGAATCAGCATAAAGGCCCGAAAACCCAGGCTCAATCCCATTATATCCGTTGGTATTATTATAAATTTGAAATCGGACTTCATCTGTTTCTAGATATCTCCGTTTATCGAATATATACAAGCCGTCCTTAGCACCAATCAGTAAATGGTCTTGACCGATTTCTATGATGCTTTTTACAATTGTATTGAGTATTGCACTTTTTAATATGATAAAGGTGTCAAGATTTTCTTCATAGTATATGAGCCCGGATTCTCCACCCATCCATAAATTTCCTTCTTGATCTGAAAGTATTTCATAAACACCTTTACTCAATAGCGAATGGGAATTAGAAGTGTAATTGGTTACTGTGCCGTATTTATTGTCATACTTGCTTAATCCGGTATAACTCCCGGCCCAATAATTACCATTCTTATCAATTTCTAATGCCTGTATATAATGACAATTATGCATGCCATCGTGATGATCTATGGTATCCAGGATTATATCATCCATGATTCTGTAAAATCCATTTTCAACACCTGCAATTAGTATGTTTTGTTGATAGTCATAAGCGAGTGTAAATGTGGATTCACTAAAAATGGAAGAAAAGGTCTGACCATCCCATTTGTACAGATCACTTGCATGTCCGAAATATATGTTCCCACTGTCATCTTTGACAGAAGCAGCGAGGAAGGAGTTGTTTTTAAATGTTGGACTCTTAATTGAAATCGGGTCTTTTCCTTGAGCATAAAACTTGATTCCTTTTCCAAATGAAGAGGTCCAGATATTTCCAGAATCATCTTCAATTACTGACCACACATATGGAAACTTTTCATTGGATTCTGATTGGAATTGATCATTAAATATTTGAATCAATCCTATCTCTGTACCCAGCCATATTTGATCTTGTTGGTCACGGATCATCGCATTCACCTGATTGAATTCATCAGTTACTACAGACGATCCGGACAAAGGAATTGCTGCCTGGGAAAAATATTTTACCCAGACATCACCATCGTCAGACGTTATAATTCTGGGAGGGTCATAAGATTTGTAAATTTCATAACCTGGAAATAAATTATCATTAATTAATATCTCCCCGATTTTTGTTTCCGAGGTGGTTTCAGTAGCAAATAAAGGAAGCCCTCCAAGATGTCTGGAAGGATCAGCATGGTCCACAGGAGTATCATTCACTAATTTCAGGGTCAAATCCTTTTTCCATATTACCTCATAAATACCGTTAGAAGTGCCTATAAACACTTTATTATCAACCTCATGGGAGGAGATTCCCATAACTTTACCACCATTGATCATGGAATCATCAAGTAAGTGATATTTCCCATTGACCAGGTAAGTCAATTCTAGTTTTGAACGATCATAAATCCATACATTATCACGTTGATCAATTGCAATTTCATACAGAACATAGATGAAATCCCTCGGATAATTATTAAACTTTGAGCCGTTGAAAATAGATATACCTCCATAGGTAAGTGCAACAATTTCATTTTTATTATTTATTGAAAGTTGATGAATTCTTTCATGTAAAATCCCATCTTCAGTATTGAAAATGGTAAATGAAGCACCATTGAACTTGTTAAGTCCATTACGAGTTCCTATCCAGATATTACCTATGCTATCACAAACCAGGGAATTTATCTTCATTTGAGAGAGGCCATCCTCCATGGTAAAATGACGATAGTTAAGTTGCTGCCCCCTCAGTGATCCTGAAAGACATAATATGAACAGTATTACTTGAAATCTTAAAGGCAAGATCTGATATTCTTGATTTATTAATAATTACATTTGTGATCTAAAATAATCATAAATGGCTGAAGAACAGAAAAAAGGAAATCAGGTAAATATTGAATTATCAGAAGAAGTTGCTGAAGGGATTTACTCTAACCTTGCGATCATATCACATTCTAATTCAGAATTTGTTATTGATTTTATAAGAATGTTGCCGAATGTACCCAAGGCTAAAGTTAAATCTAGAATTATACTTACACCGGGACACGCAAAAAGAATGCTAAAGGCATTAAGTGATAATGTGAAAAAGTATGAGGCTCAACATGGAAAAATAAGTGAAGGAGGACAGAATCCTCCAATTCCACCTATGAGTTTTGCTCCTACGGCTCAAGCGTAGTTATAAATTTATCAAGGATTATTTAATATCTATTGATCTTCTCAATGTAGTTTCTTCGACTTGAGGTGACACTGGTACGGAAATGTACAGGACTCCGTTTTCATATGAAGCTACAACTTGCTCTTCATCTGCTTCTTCCGGAATTGTAAATTTCTGATTTAAAGAATAGTAGTTAAACTCTTTTGTCTTGTAATTATCGGCACTACTTTTTATTTTCTGGGTGTCTTCCACCATTACCTGGATATATCCATCCTCAACATATACATAGATGTCTTCCTTATCTACTCCAGGAATGGCTACTTCAAGTTGGAAATCACCATCTGAATGTTTTTCATTGACCATAGGAAGATTGAGAGTATCAGTGACATCCCCTATATTTAATAAGTCTCTATATCTTGAATTAAAGAAACGATCTACGCTTCTCTGTTGTGTGTTTCTTGGAGAAATTCCTGTAAATTTTCTTTGTGTACGCATGTATGATAAATTTTTTGTTCACCCTCCTTATTACTTATTGCGCACAATTGTTCGGTAAAGGAATGATTAAAATAAAGTATTCTGGTCTCTTGCATCTAATCTTGGAATCCCCATATGTTTATAAGCCTTATCAGTAGCCATCCTTCCTCTGGGTGTTCGATGGATATATCCTTCCATAATAAGAAAAGGTTCATGGACTTCTTCTATGGTCCCACCTTCTTCTCCGACTGCTGTTGCAATGGTTGATATGCCTACAGGACCTCCCTTGAATTTTTCAATGATGGTGGTCAGAATCCTGTTATCCATTTCATCCAATCCTCCCTCATCTACATTTAATGCGTTAAGTCCGTACTGTGCAATTTTTAGATCGATGGTTCCATTGCCTTTGATTTGAGCAAAATCCCTGATTCTCCTAAGCAAGGCATTGGCAATTCTTGGAGTTCCCCTGGAACGACGTGCAATTTCATAAGCCCCTTTCTCCTGGATCGGGATTTCTAGAATATCAGCACTTCTGAAGATGATACCTTTGAGCGTATCGACATCATAATAGTCAAGGTGGCAATTGATGCCAAATCTTGCCCTCATAGGGGCCGTCAGTAGCCCCTTGCGTGTTGTGGCCCCTACCAGTGTAAAAGGATTTAAATTGATCTGCACACTTCTGGCATTAGGACCCGTATCAATCATAATATCAATGCGGTAATCCTCCATTGCAGAATAGAGATACTCTTCAACCACATTATTCAATCGATGGATCTCATCTATAAAAAGTACATCACCTTCTTCAAGATTAGTTAGAAGGCCAGCAAGATCTCCCGGTTTTTCCAATACAGGACCAGAAGTCATCTTGAGGTTGGTGTTGAGCTCATTGGCAATAATGTATGAAAGTGTGGTTTTCCCCAAACCGGGCGGACCATGTAGTAATACATGATCAAGAGCTTCATCACGAAGCTTGGCAGCCTGAATGAAAACTTTGAGATTATCTACAAGTTTTACCTGACCTTTGAATTCATCAAGATCTCTGGGACGTAATGCTTTTTCTACCTGCTTTTCATCACCGCTTAAGTTTTCAGAAGAAGGATCAAGATGAGGGTTTATCATATTGTAAAAGTATCATATATGAAGGAGAGTAAAAAATGAAACAATATCTAATTATAATATAGTTTCATAGTGAATGGTAAGGATGTAAATTATTGCTTATATCCTGATTTTCTAAAACAACAAATCGCAATTTTGATTACCAAAAAAGCATTTTTACAGATATAGAATAAACATATACAAATTATTCATAAAATTAAAATGGAACAAAATGTATGTGTTATGGATGGTAGTTTACATTTATATGTTATTTAATGACTGATATTTTACTTTTCGAATAATCTGTTTTAATATAGAGATAGGATTTAGGACAGAATTATTGAGAATTAAAGACGAAATAGCCTTTCTTTCCCGCGCATTCGCATGGGTGTAAAGACATCTATCTCCTTTCCTGTTGAATTAGATTTTGGAACAGTTAATCCCTGAAATTCCAAGATGTAACCCTATAATTTACCTGATTATGAGAATTATTAATTTAAGGCTTCGAGCAGCCTTAGGTCTAGGCCTTTTATTGCTCGCTTTTATTTTACTTCCCTCATTTATTGAGAATCCAGTAGTCACCAAAGATTTATCATATGAGTTTTTCGATGGGGGAGATTTTTCATTGAATTTTGCAGCAGCAGCACCTTTTACTTATGATCACGATACAGGTGGTGGAGCATTTAATGATGGTACAAATGCTGAGACAGGAGATGTAAGAGAAGAATTGCAAGGGGGCAACTATGCATGTGGTGATATAGTGACGTATTTGCAAAAAATAGTTGTTAACAATTCAGCATCAGATGTTGATCAAGTTCTTGAATTATCGTACAGTTTTACAGCTAATACTACAGGGCAACCAGGAGCTGCACATATTGATGTGGTGAATATTGTTGTAAATTATGGAAACGTTGAAAATGGTGATGATGGAACTGGTACCAATCCTGGTTTAGGTGTATTTGGATTAGATTCAGCTATTGATGATGACCGGCAGTCAATTGGAGGTGGTGATTCAGGTGTTGGTGGTAGCACTATAGAACCTTTAAGCGAGGTATTTGATCCGACGGGTACTATACCTTTTGGTACACCTCCTGCTGAAGAATTGCTTCTTAAGTTTAGAGTTCATGATCTTGATCCGGCAGAAACCATTATAGTAAGAATTGACGTAAAAATAAGCTGTGATCCAGGTAGCTCACCTACAGGTAATTTACAAGGAAAACTTGGCACTGCTCATGTTGTTGAAGCCAATGGTTTACCAGTAATTCCTCCGGATGCTGCTGGAAGTGGAGCACAAACCATTAACTTCAAACAAATAGGACAATTATCTGGTGTTGGAGAACCTCTGGTAAATATTCAGAAAACAGTAACAACTCCTAATGGAAGTTGTCCTGGTGAGGAAACTTTATACTTAACTACTGGAGCTACAGTTCAATATTGTTATTCTGTAACCAACCCTGGGACTACTGATTTATTTGATGTGGAAGTAATTGATGATAAAGCCACTCCAGGAGATACCAGTGATGATGAGGTCATTGCTCTAAATGGTCTCGCAGATATAGATGGAGATGGTGATTTAGGGGACCTTGCATCAGGAGCAACTGCCACTGGTACATTTTCAGTTTCAATAAGCAGTGCACTTGGAGCTACAATAAATAAAGCTGTAGCAACTGGAAATAATGGCCTGGGAGGAGGGCTGTATGAAGACCTCATGGATATGGATATCGCTACGGTAGTCGTCTGTAATCTGGCTTGTGAAACAGATGAACTTATGCAAGCTTCTAATCCAAGTGCATTAGATGGAGTAATAAATGCAAAAGGTTTAGGAGGAACTTCTCCATATACTTACTCCTGGGAAAATGAACAAGGCACTATAATCAGTACCTCAGATGTAGTTACCGGACTTGGGGTAGGGACTTATAATGTAACGGTAACAGATGCTTTAGGGTGCACGGCGATTTGCAGTCAGACAGTAACTTCTGGAAGTACTGTGCCAGTAATACTTTCTGATTTTAAAGCTGAATTGAAAGAAGGACATGTTTTATTGACCTGGAATACTTTAACAGAGGTGAACAATGCAGGTTTTTACGTTGAAAAGAACCTTGATGGACAAGATAGATTTAATGCATTGGAATTTATTAAAGGTCAGAATTCATCAAGGACTATGAAGAAATATAAATATGTAGATGAATTATCATCGGATGAGAGTTTAATCTATTACCGCCTGAGGCAAGTAGATTATGATGGGAATGCCTTTTACAGTGACGTAAGAACGATCACAAGATCAAAGGATCCTTCTTCTGTATCCATTTATCCCAACCCAACTACTGGAATATTGACCATAAGTATTCCTGAAGGAGATAAAAATTCCAAGATCAGGGTATACAATACTGTTGGACAATTAGTAGATCATTATGCTGTAACTGATGGCATTACATCTACTCAAGTAGATTTATCTACAATGGAAAGAGGAATATATTTGATACACTTAAGCAACAATTACACATCATACTTGAAAAAAGTAATTTTAAACTACTAATCAGGTAATGAAATGATAAATTCATTTCATGTGGCTGTCATCTCAAATGGCAGCCATTTTTTTTATCTCTGACTCTTGGGTGTTTACTAAAATAGGTACCACTATCTCAATGTGAATGTTTCAAGATTGAAATGTAAATTCAGTGCTTAATTATATTAGTTATACATATTGATATTATATATGTATTATTCTTATAATTCGATATTTGTACATTTATAGTGAATTATGTATTAATTAATATTGAATGTGTTAAAATCTGTCAGGCAGATTGCTGTTAATCTTCATATTTCTTATCTTATGGTTAGGATTTAGGAGCAGAATATTGAGAATTAAAGGTTTACCATCCTTCTATTCCCATACGTTCGTATGGGTGTAAAGACACCTATTCTTTTAGGTCCAATTTATTTATGATCCCATATTTTCTACATAATCCCACAATGCAATGATGTAGGAAATAACCTTAAATACCTGATTATGAGAATTAAAGAACAGGGAATAGTACGTCTATTTCCAAGCAAAGCTATTTTTGTATTACTTATTTTATTAGGAGTTACTTTTCCGATAACTCCATCCACAAGTACTGATGTAGGAATAAACAATGACCGGATATCTGA
>JABDLO010000406.1 GCA_013002995.1 Saprospiraceae bacterium
CATGGATATAGACTTTTGCAATCCGGCTCTGGTTTTTATTATGCTCACAACGCCGGGATATCATACATCATTCCCGACCAATTCAGTATTGAAGCAGGACTAGTAGTTACTTCCAGTATTGCTCCTAATGAAAATGAAATTCATTATCCCAGCGATATCAGTATCAACGGAAAAGATAGTCTCTGGATAAGCCAGGAAAAAGGCTTCATCTCCCTTCTTAACAAGGGTGCCTTACAACACTTTCAGCCTGATAAGGATAACAACAGCTTTCAGTTAACCGCCCACAAAAAAAATCTATATGCGTTATCTAAAGACGGAAAACTATATAGATTTGACTCAGATAAATCCAACTTCTCATTTATAAAATCATTCCCAGGTTGTCATACTTTCATTCCGACAGAAGAAGGGTTTTTCTTTGCTGGAGACAATTTAGTTTATGTGCAATTGAATGAAAATGGCACAATAAGAGATGAAAAAAATGTACAACTGCAGGAAAAAAATAAAATCATCTCTATAGCTGGTTTAGCCAGGGACCAATTATTGGTATCTATTGAAACTAAAGGAATTTATTCCCTTAATCACACCTCTTTTATTAATGCTTCTTTAAAAAAGATTTACAGCAACAATGATCCTCACAGAGTAGATGAATTACCTTTTAAGTCTGTCAATAGAATTATTGTAAATGAAACAGACCGATCCATTCTATTATGCTTGAATAATGGCCTTGGAGTCTTAAAGAAGAGGTTTTTTGAATCAGTGAATGACCTTCACAATGGCAGTACCACTTCAATTACCAGCAATGGAGATGATGTATATGTAAATATGGGCGAAATATATAAGGTTTCCCCAATTCAAAGTGGATTTGAAGCTCAACTCATTGATCTCCCAACAACAGAAAGTGTGGGTTCTGTGCACTATTTTAATGATCAACTTCTTTGCGGTACAGGTGAAGGTAAAATATATTCCTTTAAGAATGATCTAACTGAACTTATAGATTTGACTGATCGTGGAGAGGGAGTATTTTACATGCATGGAGATAAAAAGAATCGACTATGGGTCTGTCAGGCACCTGATGAAAACCCAATTGTCGGAATAGCTTGCATCCTTCCTGATGGTCAGCTGAAAGAGTACGGTAAAAGCAAAGGGTTGGATAACAGGATTCTTGTTGTCAAAGAATCAGCCAGAGGAAGAATTTATGTTGCAGGTATCGGTGAAGAGAGTTATCTATACCGATACAGTGAAGAGGAAGATCGTTATGAGAACATGAGCTTACCTTTTGAGTTTGATATTGGAAATAACTTTGAAGTTCATGATTTAGCGGTAGGACATGATGGAACAATTTACCTTGCATCGACTGCGGGACTTTTACGACATGACCTGGACCGCATAGTTAAAATAGATCTAGGTGACAAATATGGTAATATTGAAATCAGATCAGTTCATATAACTGAAAATGACAAATTATGGATATCTACAGAAACTCAAGGAGTATTATTTATTGATGATGAAAATATCATCTCTATCTCGGAAGAAAGCGGACTACCTTCCAAGGTAATGTCATATAGGGGCATTTTTAATGACCATAATAACAGGCTTTGGATCGGGACGGCAGAGGGAGCTGTCTATACTTTGACTGAAGGGCCTACTTTGCCCATCACTGGTAAACCATTCTTATTTAACTCTAATTTCAATTTCAGAGATACCTGTTTGACAGGAAATGAGGGAGATAACTTAGTTCTTAACATGAAGACGGTTTCATCTTATAGAGACAGGGTCTGGTATCAATATTCAATTAATAATAGCATATGGTCATCTCCCATTGAAGGAAATAAAATTCTCATTGAGGATCTTGAAAAAGGTAACCACTTTCTACAAGTAAGGTCGAAAATCAATGGAGGGTACAATTGGAGTAATGCCTACTCAGTTTCAATATACATCAAGCCCAAATGGTTTAAAAACCCAATCATTTATATTCCGATTTTGTTTTTTGGGTTTGGTTCTTTGATATATCTTCTCTTAAAATCCAGGAATAGGCTTATACCCGACCAAGAAGGTAATACTGAATCTAATCATTATAAGTATGAATCCCCCCCACTCGAAGGTGAGAGAATGGAAGTTCTGGGAAGTATCATATCAAGATTAAACTTTGGAATAAAATGGGATTTCATCCTTGAAGAGTTGTCTATTTCATTATTCAGGCTAAACAATGTTGATGCTTTTATTATTTGCTGGAAAGAACGGAATAATGCCATAGTTTATGAAGGCGCAACTAGAAATCAAAAATTATACGGTAGAATAGACGATGCAATCAATAATTCACTTCTTAACCAATGCATCATTAAGGGTAAAGTCATCCTTATAGAAAGCCTGGAAGAAATCTCAGACAGCGATCCTACCTTTGCTTCTTATAAATCCGTTGCAGGCATGCCTTTCCATCTGGGGGCTAAGGGCAAGGGTGCCATCTTCTTAATGTCAACCGAAACGCTTGATCAGGGGCATTTATCTTTACTTCATCCTCTTTCTTCTTATCTTGAACAGATCATTTAAAGATGAAAAGGACTTTAGTCATATTGATGTTTTTATCCGGCCTGAGTGCTTTTTCTCAGGAACAGGACACTTTAGTAGTAGGAGTAGTCGAAGAACCTCCATTTGTGATAATGAATGATGAGGGTAATTACACCGGATTAAGCATAGACCTGTGGGATAGAATGGCTAAAGAACTTAATAAACAATATGTATATAAAGAGTTTAGTGACCATATAGGTGTTATCAGAGCACTTGATTTTGCAGAATGTGACATATCTATTAATCCGATTCATGTTAATGAGCTCAGATTAAAAATGCTTGAAGTCTCACAACCATTCTTTGTTTCAACAATTGGAATCGCAACAACCCAAGTTGAAGAGAGTCAATTCTCAAGATTTATTTCTAATTTTTTCTCTTTTCAATTCCTTAGGATCATTTTATTATTGGTATTTATCATTTTCATTTTTGGGACCCTACTTTGGATATTTGAAAGGAATCACAACAGGAGGCAATTCAGGCCGGGAGTAATTGGTCTTTTTGATGGTCTTTGGTGGTCAGCAGTGACGATGACAACAGTAGGATATGGTGATAAAGCACCTAAATCAAGGGCAGGGAGGGTCATTGCCATGGTCTGGATGTTTACAGCGATAATAATTATATCAGGATTTACTGCTACCATTGCATCAACTCTGACCATCAATTCATTGAGAAACACCATTGAAGATCTTGAAGACCTTAAACAATTGCCGGATATAGGCACTGTTTATGGTTCAAGTGGTGAAGATTTTCTCAATCAGCATGAAATTAATATCAATCATACCTATCCTTATCCTGAGGAAGCATTGGACCACTTAATTTCAGGAGATATTGATGCATTTGTATATGATAATGCAATTCTTGAATACCTCATCGCCAAAAAATCAATATCGGATGAGGTCACATTAATACCACAAGACTATAACCAGCAGTATCGAAGTATATTTTTCCCAAAAAACTCTACTTTGGTAAATCAGATTAATCCACTTCTTGTAAGATATATCAATGACCCCATATGGCAAGAATTATTGTCGCGTTATAATTTACAAGAAGATTGATGGTTTAAAAATATGGGTGCAAAGGATCACAATTGCTTATTTCGTAAATTTTTACCTTCGGGAATATGAGTCGAAATCCTTCCAAGGATGTTTTACTTCTTTTAGCATTTCTATTCTCAGGCATTACTGCTTTAGGATTTGAAATCTTGTGGACTCGATTGCTGTCACTCGCCTTAGGTGGTGAAGTACTGGCAGTACTCGGTGTATTGACAGGATTCTTTGGGGGGATGGTGATTGGAGCACTTGCCATGAGCAAGAGGGTGATTAAGGTAAAGAATCCGGTTACCATATTCCTGATACTGGAAGTCATCATTATATTATATGGCATCCTCAGTCCTCACCTGATATTTGGACTATCAGATGTCTTACCACCCTGGCTTGGACCCGTAGCAGGTGATAATGCCTCATCGATTGCCTTACTTGTTACTATTCTTTCGAGTGGGATCATACTTATCCCCGCTACATTTGGAATGGGGGCTAATTTTGCATTCCTGGTTGAAGCAAGAAGGCGGGCTTATTCTAAAGATCAAGAACTGTCATCTTCTGTAGGTCGCCTGTATGCTGCCAATACCCTTGGTGCTACGTTAGGGATCATGATTACTATTTATTTCCTTATGCCACAGTATGGATTCGAGGTTGCCGCACTATTGCTGGGTGGGATAGGATTGTTCTCATTGTTAAGTGCCTGGATATGGAGTAGAAACAATCAACAAAACACTCCTTTACCTGAAAAGGAGACAATACCTTCTGATCGTCATCATCCATACTTGTATTTATTAATATTGACAGGATTTCTAACCATAGGATTAGAGATCAATGCCATCCACATTCTGAAGCAAATATTACAAAATACCATTTTTACATTTGGTAATATCCTGGCCGTTTACCTTGTCGGAACCTCCATAGGAGCGTGGATATATCATAAGCTCATTAAAAGAAAAAAATACAGATATATACTATCAGTACAACGATTGTTCAATTATCAGGTGCTTTCAATAATAATCATGATGATGGTACTCCATCAGATTGATTATCTGATGGAGATTTTCCAAGATCCTGAGGGTGTGTTTTTCTACAATATTCTTGCTGAGATATTTCTTGCAGTGGCAGTATTTCTGATTCCAACCATCATTATGGGTGCCATATTTACCATGCTTTTATCAGCTAATGATCGAACGGAAGTAGGTAAGGGATATGGCCTTAACATCCTGGGTTCGACTTTAGCACCATTTTTTTTTGGATTGTTAATGATTCCTATGATAGGATCCTATCGTTCCATTTTTCTGATAGGTCTGGGTTATATTGGAATTATACTTTATGGCCAGCTAAAACTCAGATGGACAACATCTAAAGTTCAATTTATAGCTCTTACCACTGGATTGGTCATCATGAGCATTTTCAGACCCATGATGATCAAGCTTCCTGAAGGATGGGAGGTTATTGAGTATAAGGAAGGTATGATAGGAGCTACAGTTGTTTCAGAATTACCCGGTCAGACTGGACCATTTGGCTTACCGATGAAAGTTTTACAAGTGAACAATCGATTCAGAATGGGCGGAGGTGCAGGATTTCTGGAAAAGAGAATGGGGAGCCTTCCATTGTTGTTACAACCTCAGATTAATAAAGCACTTTATCTCGGATTGGGAACTGGTACAACTCTAGGGATGGCTATGCATGTCAATATTGGACACATTGATGCTGTTGAAATTGTCCCTGAGGTAAAAGATGTATTGCCAATATTTAAAGAATACCATCAAGGCATCTTTTCCGCAGATAATGTGACATATCATACTTCTGATGCCAGAAGGTTTATCCGAGCCTCCAGGGATCAATATGACCTTATAGTCGGAGACTTGTTCCATCCGGCTCGTGACGGTGCAGGCCTTTTATTTACTCTCAATCATTTCGGTTATCTCTCAGACCACCTGGCAGAAAATGGCATAGTCGTTCAATGGTTACCCATCTATCAATTTGATGAAGAAAACCTCAAGACTGTAATCAGGTCTTTCTTACAGGTATTTCCAAAAGCCCATGCCTTCATTGGGGGTTATAACGCCAATCTTCCTGCCCTGGCATTGGTTGCGAAGAAAGGAAGCTTATCTGTTGACTACAACCACCTGGAATCATTATTGGTGCCCGGTAATCCGATACAACAGGTATATGAAAACCCAAGCAATGTCATCGCTTCTTATATGATGGGCCCCAAGGGATTAAAGTCTTTCTGTGGTAATGGTCCTTTAAACACAGATCAACATCCTGTAGTACTATTTGAAGCTCCTAAGTCGGTTTACAAAAAAGAAATCAATAAAGCACTTGACAATATGATTTCACTCATTCAGTTTAGATCAGAATACCCTTCTTCATTATGGACCAATTC
>JABDLO010000409.1 GCA_013002995.1 Saprospiraceae bacterium
CCCTTTACCTGTTTATCGAAACACTTCATACAGGGCTGGTACCAAATACCGGAACAGACTTTGCACCTGCATTGGGTCTGGCACTTGAAAAACTTGAAGACAATGATGGAACAACTCTAGAGCAGAAGTCAAAGATAATCATCTTAATAAGCGATGGAGAAGACTTCGGAGAGGAAACAAGCAGTATGGCCGCTGAGGTTGAAGATCGAGGGATTAAGCTATTTACCCTGGGTGTCGGTACGGAACGTGGTAGTAAAATCAGATCACGCCAGGGATTCAAGAAAGATAATAATGGGCAGGACGTTGTTAGCAAACTAAATCCCAAAAGCCTAAAGACATTGGCAGCAAATACCGGTGGACAGTATTTTGAAATTAATGCAACTAATAATGACATTTCCAGGTTGATAAATAAGATAGGTAATATCGAAGGTGAGGTTAGAGATTCAAGACAGGTAGATGTAAGTGCCAACAAATACTATTACTTTCTTGGCTTTGCCTTATTTTTGTTATTGTTTGATGGCTTAGTGACCTTAAGAACAATTAAAATCTGATATGAAACTCATTGTTGCAATCATATTACTTTTTGCTCCAATAAACGATCTGAATAAGATTGCAAAAGCAAATGAGCATAAGAGAGCTGCAAAGCAGGCCTACCTGGAAGAGGATTACCAAACAGCTGCATATCATTATCAGTTTTTGAAGGACTCCTTAGATGTTCAGGAAGAAGAAGTATTGCTAAATCTTGCTAATTCATTGTATAAAACTCAAGACTCAACCTCGGCAAGAAATTTATATAGCAACCTTTTGGAAGGTACCTCATCAAAAACGCGCTCCCAGGCCCATCAGCAACTGGGTGCTATGAATTTCAATAGCAAGGAGTATGAGGAAGCACTTAACCATTTCAAGAGTGCCTTGCGAACAGATCCTACCAATGAGGATGCAAGATACAATTACGAGTTACTGAAGAAACTTTTAAAGGAAGAAGAGGAGCAAAAACAGGATCAGGAAAATCAAGACCAGGAAAACCAGGATCAGGAGAATCAGGAAGATCAGCAGGACAAAGAGAACCAGGAAAACCAGGATCAACAAAATCAGGAGCAGCAGGAGCAGGATAGCGAACAGCAGGAGAATCAGGAAAATCAACAGGAGAATCAGGAAGGTGAGGAACAAGAGCAACAAGAGCAGGAGGATGAAAACTCTGAAGAGCAGCAAGAACAACAAGAACAGCAACAACCTGAGGAAGGTGAAGAGGAATCTGAGCCCAAAGAGCCAACTACTGCCGATAAATTAGAAGAAATGAATATCAGTGAGGAAAAAGCTCAAATGATACTGGAAGCCATGAAAAATAATGAGATCCAGTATCTACAGCAAAATAAAAGGAAGGCCCAGAAGAAGAAAAAGAGTGGCAAACCTGACTGGTAGAATGGTTATTGGATAATAGTTATTGGTTATTAGTCTAGTTAGTGATTCACCCTTACATTTGAGTATTCATTTATTGATCTGAAATGGTCATTTAGTAAGGAATTCCTAAATGATTAAGGAATAACCATTTAACATATAACGATTAACTACATATGAAAGACGCACATATCGTTTCATTAGCAAGAACCCCAATCGGAAGTTTTGGTGGTAGCCTTGCTGGCTTTACAGCAATTGAATTAGGCTCAAAAGCTATAAAGGGGGCAATGGAACGATCGGGTATTGAACCAGCCCTTGTGGAGGAGGTGTTTCTTGGAAATGTTGTTTCTGCAAATTTAGGTCAGGCACCTGCCAGGCAAGCAGCAATTGGCAGTGGAATTGGCTATAATGTCCCATGCACGACCATCAACAAAGTATGCGCTTCAGGAATGAAAGCCACAATGTTTGGAGCCCAGTCCATCATGCTGGGAATTAACGATATTGTGGTAGTTGGAGGTATGGAAAGTATGTCCAACATTCCTTACTACATCCCCAAAGCTAGATTTGGGTATAAATATGGCACCGCAGAACTAGTAGATGGACTCGAAAAAGACGGACTTTGGGAGGTCTATAATAAATTTCCCATGGGTAACTGTGCGGACAATACGGCCAAAGAAATGGGAATAAGCAGGGAGATGCAGGATGAGTATGCCATCAATTCCTACAAACGGACGGCAGCATCCACGGAAGCAGGATACTTCAAGACTGAAATAATTCCAGTTGAAATACCCCAGCGAAGAGGTGATGCAATCCTAATGGAAGAGGATGAAGAATACAAGAATGTTAGATTTGACAAAATTCCTAGTTTGAGGCCAGCATTCTCAAAAGAAGGAACAGTAACTGCAGCAAATGCATCCACCATTAATGACGGAGCAGCGGCAATGGTCTTGATGAGTAAAGAAAAAATTGATGAACTAGGGTTGAAACCTCTTGCGAAGATTAGGGGTTTTGCTGATGCAGCTCAGGACCCACTCTGGTTTACTACCGCTCCATCATTGGCTATTCCCAAGGCCTTGAAGAATGCCGGTATAGAAAAGTCAGATGTAGATATCTATGAAATCAATGAGGCATTCTCAGCCGTTGCAATAGCCAACAATATGGAAATGAACCTTGATCCGGAATCTGTTAACGTATTTGGTGGTGCGGTTGCATTGGGGCATCCACTTGGAGCAAGTGGGGCACGGATAATTACGACGCTAAACTCCGTTCTAACACATAAAGGTAAATCTATTGGAGTTGCCGGGATCTGTAATGGAGGTGGTGGTGCTTCTGCCATAGTGATTGAAAAAGTCTGATAACATTAGTGAATTCGATAATTACCGGACAATGTACTTCCACATTACATTTCTTCCAGATAATGAAAACACGCGCCCTTCGTTATATCTGAATGAATATAACCTCATCAATGATTAGGACAAGACACTTCATATTCTTCACTCTTTTTTATCTGACAGCATTAATTGCATTCGGGCAAAAGGAGGTAAAAACCTATTATGATGTTGAGGAAAATCAGGTAAAAGAAGTTTTTGAAGTAAAGGGTGATGGTACTCGAACTGGCGAATACATTAAGTATCATTTTGATGGAGCGATTATTATTCAGGGTAAGTATAGGAAAGGTCAGAAAACAGGAACATGGAATTATTATCACTCCAATGGGGTAAGATCTGCGGTTGGAGACTATGAAAAAGATACGTTAAATGGTCGTTGGGTATACTATCATCGCAATGGTCAAAAGAGTTCTGAAGGTGATTTTGCAAATGGTATAAAAAACGGAAAGTGGATATCCTATAATC
>JABDLO010000428.1 GCA_013002995.1 Saprospiraceae bacterium
TCCTTGTGTTCTGTGAGCGATCCTTACTGTACTATTGTCTTGCTGGGCAGCATAAATTCTGTATGGAAAATTGTTGTCAGTTGTGACGCGATAAAATTGTGCTGTGGGTTGGTTGTAATAAGTACTCCAGGTGTCACCACCATCATAACTTACCTGTGCTCCACCATCATCGGCAATAACCATTCTATTAGGGTCTTCAGGAGCAATCCATAAATCATGATGGTCACCGTGAGGAGCATTGTTGCTCTGGAAAGTTCTTCCTCCATCTGTGGATTTATGATACCTTACATTCATTACGTAAACCGTATTTTCATCTTTGGTATCTGCATAAATCCGCGTGTAATACCAGGCTCTTTGTCTTAATGAACGGCTATCATTTCTTTTGGTCCATGTTTCACCGGCATCATCAGAGACATAAATTCCACCGTCTTTATTTTCAATTAAAGTATAAATTCTTTCACTATTGACAGGAGATACCGCAACACCGGAGATCCCCCATACTCCTTTAGGAAGTCCTTTGTTTCCTGTGATTTCAGTCCATGTTTCTCCACTATCAGTACTTTTCCATAATCCTGATCCTTCTCCACCACTTGAAAGACTGTAAGGTGTTCTTCTGATGTTCCAGCTACTCGCATACATAATCCTTGGATTATTGGGATCCAGGCATAAATCAACAAATCCAACCGACTCACTCACATATAAAACCTTATTCCAGGTTTTACCTCCATCAGTAGTTTTAAAAATGCCCCTTTCTGCATTGTCTTTATACAGATTTCCCATTGCGGCAACATAAACAGTATTGTGATCTGTAGGATGAATTCTGATCCTTCCTACATGCCTGGAGTCGGTAAGGCCTGCAGACTTCCATGTCTTTCCGGCATCTTCAGATTTATAGATACCATATCCTGAAGAAACATTTCCTCTTACAGTCTGCTCACCACCTCCTACATAAATAACATTATTATCAGATGGGGCAACTGCAATGGCACCTATTGAACCTCCGAAATATCCATCAGAAATATTGTTCCAGGAACGTCCACCATCCTTGGTTTCCCAGACACCTCCTCCGGTTGCACCGAAGTAGAATAAATTGGGTTTTCCTTCAACGCCGGCGACAGACCCGGATCGACCACCTCTATAAGGGCCAATGCTCCGCCAATTGATTGCATTTTCATAATATTTCAGGTTGGGGTCCTGCATTTTACTGAGTTCCTGTGTTTCAGCTGTGCCGCTGAAATACATCATTAATATTAGAATTAAGATTCTTTTCATGTTATATCTATGTGTTTGGTTTTATCAATTTATTGTGTTGTCCATTCAGGGTGCTTGAGATGATGATCCGTTGCTTTTTGAAATTCATCAGCAAGCAGAAGAATGGCTTCTTCACCATGTAGTTTACCACTAATACTGAAACTGGTAGGACGGCCTTCTATGAAACCATTGGGCATCACTACTGAAGGGTGTCCCGTATAATTGGTTATAGCCAATCCCGAAGAATTCCAGGAAGGATGAATAATGGCATCATATTGAGACATGAGATCATTCATGTTTTCAATCAATTGCCTCCTGATCCGGTTGGCTTTTAAATATTCAACTGCCGGTACCAATCTTCCCTGTCGGAACACATTGGGCCAAGCATTGGCAATCTGTCTTTTGAGTGAATCGTCCAGCCCGGAAGTGGTTAGTGTATCAAAAGCAGTCGCCGCTTCTACGGTCAGGATAATTCCTATATCAGGAAAATCAGGGAATTCAACTGTTTCAAGGTCATAACCGAGGTCCCTGAAAGTTTTAATCGTCAGAGAATCATTTGCCTTGAAGTCATATTTCCCATCTTCCATTGATGTTATGTATCCAATTTTAAGGTTTTTCTTATCCTTATTTTCATCAAAAGTAAAAGCCGAAGGCATCTGATGTGCGTCGTTTTCATCTGGTTGATTGATGGCATCAAGAACAATTGCAGCATCTATTGCATCCCTGGTGATAGGCCCAATTTTATCCATTGACCAGCAGAGAGCCATTGCCCCGTAACGGGAAACCCTTCCATAGGTAGGCCTCAACCCTGTTGTTCCACATACGGTTGATGGAGATACAATCGATCCCAATGTTTCAGTTCCAATGGCAAAAGGGACCAATCCGGCAGAAACTGCAGAAGCACTTCCGGCAGAACTACCACTGCTTCCACGAGTGGTATCCCATGGATTTCGGGTTTTTTCACCATACCATACATCTCCCCAGGCCAATGCGCCAAGTGTCAACTTGGCAATGATGACAGCACCAGCATCCTCAAGCTGAGAAACTACTGCAGCATCATATCCGATGTGTTGATCTTTATATGGAGTAGCTCCCCATGTGGTCTTATAATCTACAGTAGATAGTAAATCTTTGATGCCACATGGTATTCCATGCAATAATCCTCTATACGTTCCTTGAGATAATTCCTGATCCATTTTTCTAGCCTGATTGAAAGCTCGATCCTCCATATAAGAGATCACACAATGCAGACCCGGATCATATTTTTTAAGTCTTGCCAGGAAAAAGTGAGTCAATTCTTCCGAAGAAATCTTACGCGTTTGAATTAATGATGCCAACTGCC
The DNA here is from genome assembly GCA_013002995.1 of Saprospiraceae bacterium. GTDB lineage: Bacteria > Bacteroidota > Bacteroidia > Chitinophagales > Saprospiraceae > JABDLO01. Next base: position 2,594 of record JABDLO010000428.1, read on the forward strand.
GTATGTTGTAATAGGCCAATTGACTTGAATCAGAAGGAAATGAGAGATTGACATCAACATTGACATCTACTACATTATCCCCTTCAATGAAGATATGGTCTGCAGGAAAGGGATCAAATTCTAAAACCGGAGAAACCCCATTATCTATTGAAATTTTTCTATTCTTTTTATAGTTAGATAGATTTTCCTCAATCCCCTCCTCCATTAAATCTATTTCTTCATCAGTAAAATCTACACCTGCTATGTGGGCTGCCCACTTAATTTTTTCTTTGAAAGTCGGTTCTGTAACCAGGCTTAGTAATAAAAAACCTAAACCCGCGATAATAACTATGGTGATGGATCTTTTCAACATGCGTTTTTGAAATGGTGTGGAAAGATAGCATTTTTAAGAAGTTTTCAATAGGCGAGTTTCAGTATAATTATGTCTAATTTTTGTATCAAGTGATCAATTATAGAGCGACTTTAGGAAAATATAAAACATATTATCTATTTTTATAATATGAATTCATCTCAATTGATAAGGCTGGGTGTTGATGTGCGGAAGGAATATCTGCATGATCAATTAACATCAGTGATTGATTCCAACCTGGAAGTATTGGATCTCGAGGTTAATAATATCAAGATCCATCTTGAGAGAAACGAAGCGATTGTTTATCATATAGAAGATAAGTCAATCATTATTAGTTGCCCATTAGATATTGCATTGAAGAGGCCTTCGGGTTTATTTACGGTAGAAGGTGAAGGGAAGCTGATCATCAAGATCAGAACGAGAATTGGGTTTGGGCATAATACTATTGTTGCTCATTCAGAGTTGATTGACCATTCCTGGATAGAAAGACCAGTATTGCAATTGGGATCATTAAATATGCCAGTCAGCACATTGGCCAATATGCTAATTGATCATTCCGCAACAATGATTACCGGAAAGATTGATTCTGCTATTAAAGATAATATCAGACCTAATAACTTATTGGATGATTTCTTTTTTAACAGAATTGAGGATTTCAATAAGTTACCACATAATCCAATTGTTTTACTTCCGGAAGTGGAAGGGATCATGATCAGACCATTTGACGACAGTGAGGACCTGATTCATATTTCAGCATATATTCAAGGTCATCTCATTGCTACTTCAGGCGATCCTGAAATTGTAGACCGTAAATATCCGAATATTAACTGGCTGGATGAAAGAGTGGAGACTCATCAGTTAAGGCAGAACATCATCTTGTCATATGATCAGATAAGAAGTCTTATTTCTTCTTTTCTTTTATCGCAGGATTTTGGTGGGAGTAACATTGACATTTCTAGATTGGATGTGGAATACAATGGAGATTTGATCTTAACAAGTGATATTGTAAAACCCATTTCGATGACTTTGGTAATGACCGGTAAACCTATTTACCTGGCTGAATCTGACGAGTTGATGCTGGAGAATATGCGGATCACTTCAAAAGCTAAATCTTTATTTTTCCAATTGGTCAGCCCTATGACTGAGAGCATGGTAAAAAGTAAGATCACTGAAGCATTTCCCATTAAAGTGAATGAATTACTCTGGAATGCCCTGCAGTCTCAGATATACCAGGTGAATGAAAGAAGTGAATTGATAACCATCCAGATGGACGGTATCGAGATCGATAGTGGTTTTTTTGACGAAAAAGGATTGAACATGTCAATCAGGCTTTTAGAGCCAGCAGTTAATTTATATCTTACCGAGCTTAAATGATGAAGGTATAAAAACTGAGCCATGCCATATGCGATAGCAGCAGGTCATGAGGAAACCGTAAAAGCAGCACAGATAATATTAGATAATGGTGGTAATGCCGTGGATGCGGCCATTAGTGCATTTCTGACGGCTATGGTAGTTGAGCCATGCATGGCTGGGGTTGGAGGTGGAGGATTGGCTTTGATAAGGGAGCCACAAGGAAGAACTACTTCATTTGATTTCTTCTGTCAGACTCCAATAAATAAGATTCCTCAGAATGATGAAGATTTTTATCCAGTAACTGTAGACTTTGGAGGAACATTAGAAGACTTTTATGTTGGAGCTGCTTCGGTAGCGGTGCCGGGATCTATCGCCGGATTATATTCAATGTATAAAGCATATGGTACCATTCCTATAAGGGAATTATTTGCAACAGCCATATCATTGGCTAAGCAGGAAGTTCCATTAGATTTTTTCCAGGCTTATGATTTAGTCTTGCTCGAAGGTATATGTGGAGCAAGTAGAAGGGGGAGGGAGATTTTTTTTAATGAAGATGGGAGCTTGAAGAAGGAAGGGGAAACACTTTCTTTTCCACATCTGGCCGATTTTATGGAAGTGCTTTCATATGAGGGAGAAGACTTTTTTTACAAAGGGGACATAGCTGAATACATAGAAAAGATCTGTCGTGAGAGGGGAGGCCACTTAAAGATTGAGGACCTTGTAAACTATAAGGTGAATATTTCTCCATCTCCTACATTCCGATGGAAAAATACGCAGGTTCATACGATTGGGTATCCTTCGCTAGGGAGTGCCATCATTACAGCTTTTATGAAGCAAATTGAATCTTTGAATACCAGTCTTGGAAGCAAAGAAGAATTGATAAGCCTAAGTCATGCCATGCGGAAGGTATATTATTTATCCAAAGATCCTTTTCTGCTGGCAGATCATCTTTATAAATACTACGGTCATCATGTGAAAGTCAGCCATCAAGTCAAGCAGGGAGGGACCACTCATTTCAGCATCATGGACCGTCAAGGAATGTCGGTGTCTCTTACCACTTCGATAGGAGAGGGTAGTGGTATATTTATTCCTGGTACAGATATTCACCTCAATAATATGCTTGGTGAAGAAGCATTAATGTCCAAAGGCTTTTATAACTGGGACCCGGATCAACGGCTGATTTCTATGATGTCACCCACCATAGTTGAGGATATAAATGGTAAAGTACTAGTGACGGGAACAGGAGGTGCAGGACGGATTCCTTATATGATTTCTCTTTTGTGCCATATGATATTCAATCACAACATGGACCTTGAAGCTGGCGTCAAAGCACCAAGATTATATTACCATAAAGGAGTACTAGAAGTAGAACCTGGTTTTGAAATTCCAGGTACATTGGACATGGAAGTCAATCAATGGGACAAACAGACGTTGTATTTTGGAGGTACCAATAGTGTGATGTTAAACGGTTCAGAAATGTATGCACAGGCAGATGCTCGAAGATACGGTACTGCTATCTGCAATCCATAGAGTTGTTGATTGGGAAGATTAGCCAACCAACGTTATCAACTTCGCATAAAGTTTTGTTGATCCAAGTAAGCTGAGGATGGTGTAAAGAGATGTCTAATTCACTATTACCGAAAGAAAGAATAATCAAAAAAGCTGTATTCATAATATCATATCATTTCCATTCCATTAGCTCAGAAAATCAATCATAAATCTCTATTAAAAGCGATTTGTAATAATGACTTATTTATTGTTGAAATCAAGAACCTATGAGAAGACCTCCTTCCTTACATTTCTATGGATAAGTGATTTTACCTTCCCCTGAATTGAGAATTTTTCCATCTAAATCCAACATAGCAGGTCTTTCAGAATGCTGTATTTATTGCGAGAATCTAAGCGCGGAATTCTAGACAGGATTGTGCGACCTTTTATGACTAATGCACACTAAGGTTACCATATGAAATAAATAAGAAAAATCTGCGATAATCCACCCAATCCGTTTAATCAGCGTTCCATCTGATGTTGATATTGAAGGTTGGTCAATCTCGCCAAATCAACAACCTTTCCAATCAACAACAACTCGGGAAGAGGTGAGGACACCTTCCCTTGAATCCAATCAACAATCTCTCCAATCAACAATCTCCAATTCTTATCCCATTATATTAAACATAATAAGGAATACAATTGCTCCTGCGACAAATCCCAAAGCAGCCAGCCATGCTATTTTTTTCAGGTACCAGATGAAATCGATTTTTTCCATTCCCATAGCGGCAACTCCTGCAGCACTACCGATGATCAGCATACTACCTCCGGTCCCTGCAGCATAGGCGATGAAATGCCAGAGCTTGGCATCAATGGGCTCAGTATACATACCCATTGAAGCTGCAACCAGTGGAACGTTGTCAATAATTGCAGATCCGACACCGAGTAACATGATCACGATGTCTTGATTGGGAATTGCATTTTCAAGTCCTTCTGCGACGTATCTTAATGAACCTACTCCTCCTACGACCATGGTTTCCAGAGCTGCCACAGCCATCAGTATTCCTAAGAAAAACAGTATACTCGACATCTCGATTCTGGACAGGGCAAGGTGGGCAGAATAAAGGTGTTTTCGCTCCTCTTCAAATTCTTCTTCAGGATGTATATATTCTGATACCAACCAAACGAACCCTAAACTCAACATCATTCCCAGGTAAGGAGGAAGGTGTGTTACAGTCTTGAAAATAGGAACAAATACGATGGATCCCAGCCCTAGAAATAACATAGTCTTTGAAGATAAAAGGTTTCTGTTAGGGCCTTCATCAGTTTTTTCAATATGTATCTCACCTTTAAAAGGTTTTAGTAATGTTGCAATAAAAGTAGGTACTATAAAACATACTATCGAAGGAATAACCAACCACTCAATCAAACCAAGCGTGGAGACTTTCTTTCCGATCCATAACATGGTTGTGGTTACGTCTCCGATGGGTGACCAGGCACCGCCGGCATTGGCAGCAATAACAACCATACCAGCAAACCAAAGTCTTTCTGTACGGTCAGGAATGATCTTACGCAGTAAGGTGACCAATACAATAGTTGCGGTAAGATTGTCGATAATTGCAGATAGAATGAATGCAAGGATTCCTATGATCCAAAGTAATTTCTTTTTACTCCTGGTATTTACCCAGCTTTTAAGTATTTGAAAACCAGCGTGCAAGTCGATGATCTCTACAATCGTCATAGCACCGATCAGGAAAACAAGAATTTCGGCGGTTTTACCGAGGTGGTGGAGCAAAGCCCCTACAAATCCCTCTTCACCCTCTTCAGTAAATCCCTCTGCCATCGAAAATAAATGATCATGACCATCAACTACTGTTAGTAATCCATTGTGAAATCCTATGGCAAGTAATGCCCAACAAATAGATCCCATCAGCAATGCAGGGACTGTTTTATCAAGTTTTAAAGGATGCTCAAGAACAATGGTTAGATACCCAATTATAAAAATTGCTATTACCGCGGCTACCATAAAATTGGAATTTTCGTCTTACTTCTAATCAATATGAACAAAGTTAAAATATTATCTGTGTTGACAAAGTTTCCCATTGGAGTTTTACTACAAGAGAAAGTGTATTATTTTTTAGTTAACAAGAATTTTAAAATAATAGCATTTCATTTTGTTTATTATCGAAAGGAAACAACAAAAAAATAGGGTTATTACTTTCTCGGCTTTCTTTGTATTACCTATGATGGTATATTGTTACCTTTGCGGCCCTTAATTATGGTTAAGATCGACAACATAGAACTGGGAGAATTCCCATTATTACTGGCACCTATGGAAGATGTCAGTGATCCACCTTTCAGAGCATTATGCAAAAAGGAAGGCTGCGATATGATGTATACTGAGTTTATTTCAGTAGAAGGATTAATCAGGGATGCTGCCAAAAGTGTCCAAAAGCTGGATATATATGAAGAAGAGCGACCGGTAGGAATTCAAATATTCGGAGCTGAAATTGACTCTATGAAACGGGCAGCAGAAATTGTAGAAGAAGCCCAACCAGAAGTACTGGATATCAATTATGGATGCCCGGTTAAAAAGGTGGTGTGTAAAATGGCAGGTGCAGGTATTTTACAGGATATACCAAGGATGGTTAAATTGACGAATGAGATAGTTAAGTCGACTTCTCTGCCAGTCACAGTCAAGACCAGGCTCGGTTGGGATGATAATACCAAGTATATTGAAGAAGTTGCAGAAAGACTTCAAGATGTAGGAATCAAAGCATTGTCTATCCATGGAAGGACCAGAAAGCAGATGTATAAAGGAGAAGCTGATTGGACCCTCATAGGAAAGATCAAGGAGAACCCTCGGATTCATATTCCCATATTTGGCAATGGTGATATCAATTCACCTCAAAAAGCTAAAGAATATAAAGAAAGGTATGGTGTCGATGGAATTATGATTGGGCGTGCATCAATTGGAAATCCATGGATATTCAGAGAAATTAAGCACTATTTTAAGACAGGTGAGATCTTGCCACCTCCGACCCTTGATGAGCGTGTAGATACCGCAATTCAACATCTAAAGCACGGGATTGAATGGAAAGGCACAAAACTTGGTGTCCTTGAAATGAGGAGACATTACAGTATGTATTTCAGGAGTATGAGGGGTATTAAGCCTTATCGTGCAAGATTAGTAACTGAACATGATCCTGAAGTTTTATATGCAATATTGGAAGAGATCAGGCACGTATTTGAAGAAGTAGAAGTATAATGATGGTATTCGATATCAAGCCATATGAAAGAAAGATTTTTGAATTGATCAGAATGACTGCTGATGAGTTGGAATATCCGACTTATGTTGTCGGGGGGTATGTAAGGGATCGTCTACTAGCAAGGCCTTCTAAGGACATGGATATTGTGTGTGTCGGAAATGGCATTGAGCTGGCTGAGAATCTCGCTTCAAGATTAAGGCCCATCCCTCGTATTGTCATATACCGTCGATTTGGAACAGCTATGATTAAGCATAAAGACCTGGAGATAGAGTTCGTAGGTGCAAGAAAAGAATCCTATAATTTCCAATCAAGAAAACCTACAGTTGAGGACGGAAGTCTGGAGGATGATCAGAATAGAAGAGATTTCACTATTAATGCACTTGCAGTGAGTCTTAATGGACCTGATTATGGTCAGATTCTTGATCCTTTCAATGGATTGCATCATCTTGAAAGGAAATTAATAAAAACTCCCCTTGAACCTACTAAGACGTTCAGTGACGATCCACTCAGGATGTTGCGAGCGATAAGGTTTGCAGCTCAATTGGATTTTAGGATTGATGAAGACACCCTTGATGCCATTGCATACATGCGCAACCGGGTGAATATTGTTTCTAAAGAAAGGATTACCACTGAACTGAGAAAGATTTTAATGTCTGATCGGCCTTCTGTGGGTTATAAGTTGCTGAATGAAACTGGGTTACTGGATATCATTTTTCCAGAGATGTCCAATCTTAGGGGAATAGAAATCAGAAAGGGTAAAGGCCATAAGGATAACTTCTTTCATACCCTTCAAGTGGTCGACAATATTAGTCGTACTACTCAAAATGAATGGTTGAGATGGGCAGCCTTGCTCCATGACATTGCTAAGCCTCCGACCAAAAGATTTGACCCTAAGGTGGGGTGGACCTTCCACGGTCATGATGCACTAGGAGCGGCAATGGTTCCTAGAATTTTCAAGAAACTGAGATTGCCCCTTGATCATAAAATGAAGTATGTTCAGAAACTGGTGAGATTGCATCTGAGGCCGATCAGCCTATCCAAGGAGGATATTACTGATTCTGCTATTAGAAGATTGATTTATGACGCTGGTGATGATATTGACGATTTACTTAAATTATGTAATGCTGATATCACTTCTAAAAACCCAATTAAGGTTGCGAAATTTAAAGCAAACTTTGAACTGGTAAAGCAAAAAATTGAAGAAGTTGAAGCGAAGGATAACCTAAGAAATTGGCAACCTCCTATATCTGGTGAATTAATAATGAAAACATTCAATCTTGAACCATCAAGGGAAGTAGGTGTGATTAAGAAGGCGATTCGTGAAGCCATTTTGGATGGTGACATCAATAATAATTATGAAGAGGCATATCAATTCATGATTGTAAAAGGTGAAGAAATGGGACTCCACCCTGATTGAGTTGAATTAAAAAATAATTGGAAAAATATCATAAAGGAAAAATAAATTGAAATGAAAAGTTGGAAATTAATCTATGTAGGTTTATTTATCTTTTTTATCTCTTGTGATAAAGTTTCAGATAAGATAATATATGAATTTGGTGAGGGAATAACTGCTGAGTGGTTTCAAGATTCAGGAGTTTTGGATTTTTCCGGTGGATCTGAAAAAATTTACCTTATTCATAAATACCGAAATGAAATAGATACCCTTAATCATAAGGAATATGAATACTTTGAGTTTAAGGTACCCGGGAAGCATCACTTTCAATTATTTGATGGAAATAAGACCATCGGTAAAGAAGTCATTTTTAATAGAAGGATACATTCAGGAATAGGTCATATATGTTCTTACAATACGCCAGATGCTCCCTATAAGAAGGTGAATGCTTTAAATGATGGAATAGTGGGTTATACAGAATTTATTGGACCCGAATGGGTAGGATGGAAAAATGAAGATGCTGTAGTGGAGTATGACTTCCTTGGAGATATGAATATTAACTATGTTACTGTTTCGTACAGGGACGAAATTGACAAAGATATTTATCCACCTCAGTACATCCTTGTTGAAGGAAGTGTAGATGGTATAAACTTTTTTCCTAAACAAAGAAAAAACATAGATCCTCCGGGATTCCCGTTAACAGCAGATCAAATACCTATTAAAGCGACCTATCAAAAAATCAGAGTTACAATCAAAAACTACTCCACCAGTGGAGATATTGATTCATGGTTGCTGATAGATGAAGTTGCTATTTCAGAATACTAGTCAAACAAGCCTTCGTAGTCAGATTTCTCACTGTCAGACCTGAATTGAACATCTGGAGTCTTCAACTCAAGTACATCATTGTCATCAACTATTTCTTTGCCTCCGAGTAATAACAATGTTGACTTCTTTTCATATTCTTCAAGCATTTTGAGACCTTGTTCTTCGAATACTCCATTCTGAAGATCTACAGAATCCATAAAGTCAGCTGACATTTCCATAAATCGCTCCATCTCTCCTACTTTATTAGCAACGTCATCTGCTATGACTTCCATGGCCTGATCAAACATTGCTCTTTTATCAGTGTCTCCTTTAATGATACTCATTGCTGATCTCATAGCAGAATGACTGGCTCTGATGGCCTTTCTTTCCTGTTCCTTAACTTTTACTTGATCCTTGGTATCTTCCAGGAGAATTTCAGAATTGGAATACATCTTAGAGAGCACCTTGTATAATATGGACATCTTGTTATGCAGGGCAGTATATTTTGTGTTGCTTTCTTTTAATCTTGCAGCTTTACGACTGGAAAGCATCATCGCTTTATCGTTCCCTTGTTCTTTTGCCTTCTTGGCAATCAACATGTTCTTCCTGATCTCGCCATTGTTGTCTTCTACAATGGATTTAAGTTTTCTCATCTGTCCTTTTAGGCTTCCGATCTGCTTACTCATCTTTTTAAGATTATCCTGAAGATCATCGATGTAATTTTTAAGAATTCCAATAGGATCTATGGTAACGAAAATACCTGTTACCCATCTCATAAAACTTTTATACATATAGCTGACAAGGGTTCTCATCTTAGGATCCAGGATCATGTAGATGATTGCACCCAGTACAAGTAATGAGGCAAGAATTCCAAGTGTAGTACCAATAAAGGAAAGAATGGCAGCACTATATTTAAACAGGACATAACCCAGGCCCGCAAGAATTCCTATTAAGAATATGGCTCCTGTGGTTCCTTCAGGCCTTTTCCAGAATGATTTGGGTTTAAAATCCGAATTTTCAAATGTGTTCATAGTATATGCTTTTGAATATATTTTTATAAAAGTATTAAAACTTAACTAATAATCGATGACACCATTCATCATAATATCCCTTCAATTTTTGTGGCATCATTCTCCATTATTTCTTTAATGGAATGATAAGTTGTTTCAAATTTATCTCTAGTAGCTTCTATCTTTTTTCTTGCAGATTCCATTTCTCCATCAACTGAATCAATTTTGTTTTGATACAATTCCATTTCTTCCTGCATCTTACTGATCTTCTTCTTGTAATCTTCAATTTTAGCAGCAAGTTTTTCAGCCTCAACCTTTTTAGCCTCAACCTTGGATGTCAATTGGTTTCTCATCGCTTCCGCAAATGATTCGCGCTCCTTATTGAGGATGTTCATGTAAAACTTGGTACTTGAAAGCAGCTTTTTCTTGGTCAATCCCACAGTTGAAGCAGTAACAAATGCAGATTTAAAGCTGGTATCCTCATCCATATCCATATTCTGCATACTTTTTACAGATTGCTTAAACCTTAAATAGTCAAATCCATCCTGGTGTTTTTCTTTAATGGCTTTTAGCAAGGCATTGTAAGTAGCTGTATCTATCTCGTTATCGCTGGCAAATAATTTCTTAAGATCTATGGTCATATTATTGTGTATTAAATTTTCGGAATATTATAAAAATAGACACTACACTGAAATTATTATCTACCAATGCATCATAATATCAGGTTTTCGTATTTATTTGACTGAGAGAAACCATCTGAAGTCACTTTTTCCTCAGCTTAAGTCTTCTTCATCTCCTTCAGGCAGTTCTAAAATATCTATTGGGGCTATCGCATTTCCTGCAATCCCTCTGATAGATCCGTGCATATTGATCGTATTATCCATAATCAACTCTAACTGCTTCTCTCTTTTTTTCCAGATGCTTTTCATGGACCGTTTTTCCTTTTCAAGATCTTCTTTCATTCTTACGAATCCTTCAAAAATTGAGGTGAATTGATTTTTAAACTCTACACTCGTAAGGTAATTGTAAAGTACTTCTATTTTTTCGCCCTTATTCTCATGGGCCACCCGCTCATTGTGCACTTTAATCAACATTTGTCGTAAGACGTATGCAACATTAGTAAGATAAGGATATGTACACACCCATATCCCATTGTACTCCCCGAAGTCTTCCATATCCTTTGGCATAGCTTCTGTGACCAGAACTGCTATATCAGCAGATGCTTCCATTTGATCTTGCTTTAATTTCTGAATCCACTGATCTGAAAATGTCTTCGTCCTCTTTGATTCATAAATAATCTTACCACATTCTTGTAGTAAATTATTGATCACGGTCTGGATAGAATCTGCCCCGCGTATTCCTTTTGGGACTTCATCTATTCGATCATGTGGGAAGGCTTGAGACAATACTTGCTCTATAGCCAACTCCATTACTTCTCCCTGCATCTGCATGGATCCCTGGTCTGCTTTTCTTTTCATCTCTTCGATGAGCTTCCTTTGATCTTCAAGCTGTTTGTCTTTCTCCTTTATCCTCATATCCATAGATTCTTGGATGCGTTTCTGAATTGATTCTTCTCGCTCCTTCAATTGTTGGTTAAGAACCTGCTGATATTTTAGCTCTATCTCCTTTTCCTGTTCTTCCAGTTTTCTCTGCATCCTTACAAGCTGGATTTCTTTTTCCCTGAGAGCAACCACCTGTTTTGATTTTTCTTCCAGTTCAGTAGCCTGTGCCTTCAGTTGAAGTTCGTATTCTTCACGTACTTTGGTCTTCACATCCACCTCTTTTTCGATCATTGCTTTTTGCAGGCGTTCTTTGAAGATCTCATTTTCTTTCCTTTTCTTTTCTTCAAATTGTAACCTCTCTTTTTCGAGTACTTCTTGCTTTTGAGCATATTGATCCAGAAGGCTTTTCTTGAATCGATCCATTTCAGCCTTGGATTGCTCTTCCAGCTTTCTGGCCAATACATCTTCCAATTCAAAAGTATGGCTGCAGTTGGGGCAGGTAATATTTTTTATGTTATCCACTCTTCTGATAGCTTTTATAGTTAATGATTGGTGGTTAAAGGGGGATAAAATTATGGAAATGCAAGATAGAAATATCACAATGATATTTATATGTGATCACAGACTTACTTCTTAAAAATGATTTGACTGAGAGTATGGATTTATTAACTAGATTTGAACCTGAAAATATAGTTTATGGATTATCAGGACTTATTTACATATAATAAGAAATCGCCCTTTTTCTTAATAGCCGGGCCATGCGCGATTGAAAATGAAGAAACACCCAATCTGGTAGCCGCCACGCTGAAAGAAATCTGTCAAGACCTGGAAATTCCATTAATATTTAAGGGCTCTTACAGAAAAGCCAATAGGTCATCTATTCATTCATTTACGGGTATAGGAGATGAAACAGCCTTGAAGATCTTGTCTGGGGTTGCGAGCAATTTCGATCTGCCGGTTACTACAGATATTCATACCGATGGAGAAGCGGCTATGGCAGCAGAATATGTGGATGTCCTTCAGATACCAGCATTCTTGTGCAGGCAGACATCGTTGATTCAAGCCGCTGCAAAGACCGGGAAAATAGTAAGCATAAAGAAAGGCCAGTTTATGAGTCCGGGTTCTATGGGGCATGCAGTTAATAAAGTGCGAGAATCGGGAAATGATAAGGTGATGTTGATAGAGCGGGGGACTACCTTCGGTTATCAGGACCTGGTTGTAGATTATAGAGGAATACCTGAGATGCAGGCATTCAATGTGCCAGTCATTATGGATTGTACCCATGCACTTCAGCAACCCAACCAATCATCAGGAGTAACCGGAGGTAAGCCTAAGCTTATTTCTACTGTTGCAAAAGCTGCAATTGCAGTTGGAGTTGATGGACTCTTCATAGAAACTCACCCGGATCCGTCTTCAGCTAAGTCAGACGGAGCCAATATGTTGCCATTAAGTGAAATTGGTGGTTTGCTGGAACAACTGCTGAGAATCAGTGAAGCGGTGAGATAGACCTACGAGTTTTTCCAAAAAAGATATCCTTCATGATTATTAACTTAAATTCTTATTAGAATTGTTTTATTGCCGCAAACCTCGAAGGTCGCCCCCTTCTTAAATTAAATTTTAAATATCAAGATTTGTGAATACCTCTTCAAAGTGACTAGTGTGATGAAACTTTTTAAATTCATCAAGGTCTTGAAAGTGAATTAAAACTCCTTCAAAATCTATTAAATCAGAAGATCCGTTGATTATTTCATAGTAGCTGTTGAATCTATGTTCTTTAAAGTTTTTAACCAATCCATGTTTTCGAGCATTGTGATGTATAT
>JABDLO010000447.1 GCA_013002995.1 Saprospiraceae bacterium
TTCATAAACCCTTTGGCAATCTTACCTGCTAATCCTTCTTGCATCTTTTCAGTGTTTTATTGAGTAATGACAGGTACTCCGTTATATAATTTACCTTCAGCTGAGAGGATGTATTGTTCATCGGAGGTCAATCCTGACAACACTTCTACCATATCACCGGAAGAGCTTCCCAATCTCAACCACCTTAGCAAAGCCTTATTGGAATCATTGACTACATAAACACCGGTCAATTGTCCTTGCCTGACGATGGCTGATTCCGGAATCATAAAAGTTTCCAATGACTTAGATCCATCATCTTCAAGTTTGATGGTGGCGTACATCCCCGACTTTATTTCTTTGGGCTGTTCTTTTAATGATATTTTGACCAAGTACTGACCTCCGGTGTATTTCGCAGAAGGAGCGATCTCCGTTACTTTTCCTGCAATGGTCCTATTCAATGATTTGATCATCACATCTACCGGTTTATTCATTTTTATTTTGGCTATCTGTGACTCAGGGATTCTTGCTACTGCCTCAAGGTCATTGCCCGATTCAATTTCAAGGATGGGCATTCCAGGAGAAGCCATGTCTCCTCCATTGGCCATCTTCTGGACCACTGTTCCTGAAATGGGAGATTTTATATTTGCATAAGCAAATTGAACTTCCACTTCCTTCTTAGCCTCCTGGGCAGCAAGAACACGTGAATCAGCCATCTTCAACTGAGTAGTTACATTTTCCAGCTCTTTTTTAGTAGCACTATTGGATTCATAGAGATTTTTGAATCTATCATAATCCAATTGTGCACTTTCCTGTGCTGCTTTTGCTTCAGCGATATTGGCTTCCACTCTTGCCAGCTGGGCCTGGAGATCGGCTGTATTGATATTGACAAGGACCTGTCCTTTTCTCACTTTGTCACCTACATCATATCTGATATTTTCGATGAATCCCATCATACGGGTACTTACCCTGGCTACGTCAGCAGCTTCGAGCATTCCGCTAACTTCGATGAATTCATCTTGTTGAGTAGAAGAGGATTGACCGATCTGGACTTTAACAGGATCTTCCTGGATGGGAGTATTGCTTTTCTCTTCAGTGTTATTGCAACTGGTTCCAAGTACCACAAGGACCAGCAGGAGCAGTATTTTAGTCATCTTATTCATGGTGTATTTATGCATGATATTATTATTCTTTAGTTAAAAATTGGAGGTAGTTCACAGCCATATTGTATTGAAAGACTGCATAATGATATTGCATCTGCTTTTCAGCAAATTGGGCTTCGGATTGTAGTAAATCAGCTGTCCTTTCCAACCCCTCATCGAATCTGTTTTTCCTGATCCGCAATGATTCTTCTGATTGTATTAATGCCTGCTGGGCCAACTCGATACTGGCCTCTGCATTATCTATTTTTCTTAAGGTGTTGTATAATTCTGTTTCATTCTCCGCCAACATTTTCTGATAAGATGTCAACGATTCCTGGTAGGCAGCCTGGCTTTCCTGAACTTTGCCTTCAGCCTTTTTATTTCCCAATACATTCCAGGATAATTGGAGTCCAATGAGGTATCCTTCTCCCCTGAATTTTACAGGACTGTTATCGTTGAAGGCATAATTGGCAAATCCATTAAGACGTGGAAGAGATCCTTTTTTCATACCCTCATACTGTAATCGGTAAGCTTCTGAGGCTTTCTTCATAGCCATAAAGTCTGCCCTGGATTCAGAGATTTGAAATTCCTCTATTGCGTCTGTTTTCTGTACAAGATCTACAGAAGGAACAATAGCCCCATTTACAGATTCATTCATCAACAAAGACAGCTGTCTCGATATTAACAGGATCTGGTTGTCCGCATTGAGGATTTGATTTTCAAGGTCTTTGACCCTAACTCCGATTGCAAGCAGGTCTGATCTCTGCATCAATCCCTGATCGAACTGTTGTTCTGCAACCCGATAAGTTTCATCCACGGTCCGCTTAGCAACTTCTAGTACATCCAATTGCCTATAGGTCAACTGCAGTTGTAGGAAAAGTTGATCCGCCTGCAATGCCAATCCGTCCTTCAATCTCTCAATTTTCAACTCTGTAGCTTCCATTTTAGATTGGGCTGCATCCTTATAATATTTTAAGTCAAAGTTGAGGATGGGCTGACGGACCTCTACCATTGTGGTGAAGTTTTCAATCCGATTCGGATCATTCAAGAGATTCGGATCAAAATCCATGGCTGTCACCCTTTCCTGGTTCAACCTGGATCCGAATGCCATCAAAGGATTGTCCGTCGTTATTCCTGAATAAGAAAGATTGATATCAGGCAGTGTCAATGCATTGGCTGATTTCAGTGAACCTTTAGACTTATCCACTTCATATTGAGCCAGCAACAAATCAAAGTTCTGATCCATTACTTTTTCAATGATGTCTTCTCTGCTTAATTCAATGGTAGCCTGTGAGATTGAAATCGTCACATTGAACACCATTAAACCAGCTATTATTAGATACTTCATAGACTTCCTTCTGTTTCTTGACGGCAAACCTATGGATATCGAGAGGCACATTTTGTAATCAGTGTTACAGACAGGTATGTGTCATGTCTTGTGGGAAGTCCTTATGTAATCGAGGTTACAGAGAAAAAGGGTTCTAATAACTCCCTGTCAAGGATGAAGTTTATACATTAATTGTTTCAGCTATCCAATACTCGAATACAGGATCGTAGAAGTAGTATCCACCATCTTTCTTGTAAATGATACCATGTCCTTCCAATTTCTTGAGGGCCCGACTTGCATTAATGTTCTGCTCTTTGGCCATCTTGTAAATTCCACTAGGTTGTTGACTAAGATGTTTTAAAATGAATACATTTTCCTTACTGCCTGAAAGGTCTTCCCAGATTTTTTCAAGATAGTTCCTATCTGATTGTACAATGATGTTGAGCAATTCATTGAATGTTGGAGCTTTCTTTTCTGTGATATGGTAAAGGTACATTTGCTGTAACGCCAGCTGACTGTAATAAGGGTGGCCTTTCAGAAAGTCAAGTATATCCTCTATCAATGATTTATCATACTCAATATCATAATCAGAAAGTTTTTTAATCATGTATTTCTTAAGCTCATCAAACCCCAGGTATCCAATATTGATGACCCTGGCTAAGCGGTAAAATGGACTTTTACTATCTACAAAGAGTGTTTCCATTACAGACTCATAACTTCCGGAAAATAGATAACATGCCGATGATTGAGATTGGATCTTGGATCGCATCATCTTGATGATTTCTTGTGAAGTATCATATTTCAAAGTGTCTCCGTATTCATCGAAAGCAAAAAACATATTCTTCTTTGCTTGCCCGGCAAATTCATTGATAAAGTCAATGCTATCTTGAAAGTTGGACCATTCATCAACTGAAGGATCATGCATACTCAGTATGAATTCAAAGTCTTCAATGACAGCTTTTAAATTCAGGTTTTTAATGAGAGCTGTAATGCTTCCTTTTGTTTTTTGATACGCTTTCTTTAAGCC
>JABDLO010000450.1 GCA_013002995.1 Saprospiraceae bacterium
AAGTTATGTTGTTTCATTAAATCGGAAGCATACAACATCATCATAATGGGTGCCTTATCATCAGCTGCAGCCCTGGCGTAAATCCGCCAATCATCATTCCATTGTGATATATTATCATAAGAAACCAATGCTCCAGATTCATTTCTTATTACAGGAACAAATGGATCTTCCTGATCCCACTCTGAAGGATCTACAGGCTGTCCATCGTAGTGGATATAGAAAAGAATGGTAGGTAAGTCCTCACTTACTTTGTACTCACAAAAAATGACCGGGATGGTTTCTGTTTCTAACACGCTGACTTTATAGCCTCTTTTTTCATAAGCCTCCTTAATCCAGCTCACATTTTTATCCATATCTTCCGGATAATTGGAATCATTGGGGATGGACACCAGTGATTGATGCTCTTTAATCATCTGGGGCATCATCTGGTTTAAAGAGCTTTTGATATTTCCGATATCCAAATGCTGACCATAGATCATTATTGGATAGCACATCCACATGATCAAAACTATAGTGATTTTCAGAACTTTCATGCTTCTATATTTTTTCAGTTCGCTTCTGCTGTCAATATAATATATCCAGCGTCAAACCAATCAGAATTCAACAAGGATTTGTTTCTTGTTTTCCATATTCCTTCTTCTATATCGCTTTCCAATTTCTCCAAGCCAACGGATACCGACTTTAATTTTGAAAAAGTAGAGATAGAGTGTTAATCTGACATGATCGTCATGTACGTTGTTATGCCTGCGTGCAGAAGGCTTGCTTTCGCTATTTACACTTTTTTTCTTTTAGTAGTTCTATAGGTTCTTGCATTTCCTTTTTCAGATTATAAAGATGTTGTTTCTGTCTTATGAACATTGCAACTATGAATACTAGATTATCCTGAAACTTTAAGAATATTGGGTGAGTAGGGTCATTTGTCCAGTTATTTTTTGGAAATAGAGCAATAAGTTCATTATCAAGTTCTTGTTTTAAATAATCAATATCTTGATAACCAAACTCAATTATGGATTCATAGTCCATCATTCTTTTAATAAGTTCATTCCGATTTTCTTGAAGTAGATCTAATGTATTGTTCAAAAATGTACTATGCTTGATCAGTCTGTTTTTCAATTTAATATCGGCTAACAGTTTCAGTTGCCCTGAAGATGTTAAATCGTCAAAAGTAATAGTACTTGGCACAAAAAGATCCTGTCTTACAGCAACTACAAAATCATTTAGGATTTTACTTCTATCATTTTGTAAGTTGTTTAGATCTATTATAAGTTCTTTGCAGAGTTTTATTCTGTTGGTTGTCAGTTCAGATGTTTCATCAATTATCTTTTCATTGAGTTCAAAGTCATCTAAAATTCTACAGTAATAATCAGCTTCTGCAATTTTATTTTTTCTGTTCTCATTCCAATTATTAATTTGAAGCGCAATTAAAATTCCTATCACTACCAGAACAATTTCACCAAAGGCATATTTGAAATAATTTCCAGTTTTGTTTTCCATTTGTAACTTTTGTCTAATTATCCTAAAGAATTTTATCATTGGTTATTGGTTTGTCATAATGAAGCACAACAAAGTTATATCTGCAATGAACTTTCTCAATATCTTCAAAATCAATAAAATCTTTGTTTTTAAAAGTTTGTTTGGTTATTCTAAAAAGAATAGTACAATGAATGCTGAAAACCCATTTTATTTTATTGTGGAATCCTTAATAAATGCAAGGGCGATTTCCTAAGTTTTTGATTTTTAATTGGATGGTTACGCCTTATTTAAAAAATTGTCTTTTAACAACTTTATGGTTTCTTCTCCACCAAGTACAACAATGGTATCGTCTGGTCCTATTAAAGTAGCAGAGTTAGGACTGGGAATCAATCCTTTTACATCATCTTTTACCCCTATGACGGTTCCTCCTGTTTTTTTGTGAATTTCTAATTCTTTCAGTGTCTTATTCTGGTAAATTGGTTTTAAATCTTCATACCGCAATTGCTCTAAGTGGTAATGTTGTCCACTAAATCCTGTCATAAGATTTAAAAATTCAATAACAACTGGTTTGGTTACCATTTGAGCCATAAACATTCCCCCCAGGAGGTCCGGTAAAATTACATTATTAGCTCCAGCTCGATAGAGTTTACTTTCTGATTCCGGTAGCGATGCCCTTGCAATAATCTTAATATCAGGTTTCATTTCCCGGGCAGTCAGTGTGATAAAAACATTGTCTGCATCCGATGGTGTTGCAATTATAATCACACCAGCACGATCAATCCCAACGAGTTTAAGTGCATTATCTGATGTTGCATCACCAATTACCCTAGGAAATTCAGAATTTTCTTTTAATTCACTAAAAACTTCCTGGTTTTTTTCAATTACTACAAACTGTTCATTGCTTCGCCTCAATTCATCACATGCTTCTTTACCATTTCTACCATACCCACAAACGATAACATGATTTTTTAATTTATTTATTTTTAAGTCTGTCATATAATTTTTATAAATAGATTTGAGCTTCCCTTCTAAAATAAAACTGGTTAATACAGAAACCGCATAGGCTAAAACTCCCAAATTCAACAGTATATAGATAGCGGTAAAAAACCTGCCTTTGTCCGTTAATTCATGAACCTCTGTAAACCCTACAGTAGACATGGTAATTACGGCCATATAAAAGGCATTGAGAATTTCAAAGTCTTCAATTAAATAAAACCCAACTGTTCCAATTAACAGACAGGTAAGGATCAACAATGAAGCTATTATTAGTTTTCGTATTGATTTATCCATTCATTCGAGATAATATATGGCCGAATATACCAAAAATCAAAATCCTGTAAATGACTTTCACCCTCAAATGAAAAACTGAGATTAGTTTATATTTAAATTTTAATATTTCAATACTTAGCTTAGCTGATGCCCTCATGTCTTTTATTTCAAAAGTAATCTTGTGACACTGGTCGATGCAAATGTAGTAGCAACCTAATAAGAGCTATTTTCGCTTTGCATATTGTTGGATGTTAGGGTTTAACTTTTAATTCCTTTTCCTTTAAAAAAAGTGTAGCAGAATGTTCCGCCGCCCTCAGCAGTTCTATACAAATCTTTTATCCCTCTTTCCATTGATTTACGATCAATTAATTCATTTTTTATTGCATCTTCTTTTATTCCTTCAATCATCGATGTAAAAGTATTTCTTGTAAAACCTTTTACCCATAAAGGATTTGAATCATCTACATAAATTTGCCTTGGTGAAACTAAAATTTCTTGGAACCCTGCATTCTCTAAAATTGGAAATAGTTTTCTTCCAATATTTGCATCTCCGCCATTTCTTTGTTGCAATTCTATTTGGCATTGAATTGCTCTCTTTGCATATTCACTATCAGGATGGAAATATGTAGAACCATGGTCTCCTTCTATCAAAGTTATTGTTCCATTTGTTTTTAATTTGCTTTTTAATACCTCCAAAGCTTTATCAGGATTTGGTAAATGTTCCAAGACAAAGCAAATAAATATATGGTCAAAGTATTCGTCGTGAAATGGTAAATCAAAAATATTGGCTAATTGAAATTCAACATTTTTAATTCCTTTAGAATCAATTAAATCTTTTGCTTCTATAATGGATTTCTTAGAAATATCTATAGAAATGAATTTACAATTTGGATTCTGAACTGCAACTGTTTTAGTCTGGGCTCCGATTCCACAGCCTGCTTCAAGAATTAGCGAACCCTCTTCCCAGATTGAATCAAAATGAATCAAACTTGCGAGGGAATCAGCCTGGTCATTAAGACGAATTGCTTCTCTTTGGGAATATCCATGTACGTATTTATTCATCTATATCTTTTTCATGACGCACAACTACCATATATTTTTGCTACTAAATTATACCAAACATTCAGATTACTGATAAAGTAGAATGGAAAATGAGATATCTCCTATTGAGCTTTGCAGAATCTGTGAACAGACCTCAAGGATCAGATTGTATCCTATGGCATTCCTGGAAGGGTGTAGAATGATCAAATAAATGCTAATAAAAATCTTGCTAACTTAAAATTTCAAGTATTTACCAAAGATCATGAGGGTAAGCCCCATTTTTAATCAGGGTACTGATCTTTTCCATTACAGATGGTTTGTCTTCCTTATAGGTGACCCCAAACCATTCTGAGTCTGTTTCTAACACCTTAACATCCAATATTTTATTCTTTATCATATAATCAATGACATCCGGAATGTACAATTCTGACTTTTCTTCCTCTCCTCTTTGGGTCAGAAATTCACTAAATACTTTTTCTGCAATCTCAAAGTATGAAGGTCTGAATCCCCAAAGATTCATGGAAACAAGGGTATCCTCTTCCAATTCTTTGATTCCTTCATCAGATGGGAATTGGATCAACCCGTCTTCAGTTCTTTTAATTTTGGTGCATTCAATGACTTCTTTAAGATTACCATTTCCGTCATCATAGCACACTCCCCTATTTACTGTTCCGTGGTCTGAAAGCGTATTCTTAAGGTAATATCCCATCACTGAAAAGTTATGATCATCTTCATCAAAAAACCGCACCATATCTTTAAAGGCATTTTTGCCGTAATAGTCGTCACCATTAATAACGGCAAAGGGACCATCAATCACGTCTTTAGCTACCCATACTGCATGCCCGGTACCCCAGGGTTTTGCCCTGCTTGCAGGTACTTCAAATGATCCAGGCACATTCTCTAATTCCTGTGGCACATATACTATCTCAGTTTTGTCAGAATATCTAGAGCCGAAAACCTTCATAAAGTCTTCTTTAAAGTGTTCCCTTATGATGAATACCAATCGATCAAAGCCAGCTTCAAGGGCATCATAGATAGAATAATCGATGATGGTCTCACCATTAGGACCAAACTCATCCATTTGTTTTAATCCCCCATATCGGGACCCCATTCCAGCAGCAAGTATTAGAAGGCTTTTCTTTTGTGTCATATCTACAGAATAATTTACAGGGAATCGGTCAAATCTGTCTCAAATAACTTGACCTTTTACAAGGTATGATTCCACATATTTTAAAAAATACAAATGTAACAAGTAATTGTTTCATCAATCAGTTCAAGCTTCCGAAAATGAAAAATTATTTTATTCACAACATATTACAATTAATTAACATATATTTACAACACATTATGTGCGGTTTATAAATAAATTTTAACAAATGTAAAAAAAAGTCATATTTCTAAAATATGAATTACTGTTTCGTTTGTATTTTTGGGTCGCCGTCAATCTTCTAAGCGATTCAGACCGTTGAATTGACTTTAAGTTATATAGAGTATGAAAAAACAAATCTTCATAATAACAGGAATTGTATGTCTGGTAATGGCATGTACCAAAGATCGCATGCCTACCCTTATTGAACTGGACAATCAACTGTCACAAAATATAGAAGGAGCTAGTCCTGATGGAACATTAGATTACTATGTTCTACCTCAAGATGATCTGGATGCCATACCCCAAGATCCTAAGAATCCACTTACAAGAGATAAGGTAGAGTTAGGTAAGTTTATGTTTTTTGATACAGGTCTTGCCATGGGAGCTTTAAAAGAGGAAGGTCTTGGAACCTATTCTTGTGCCAGTTGTCACATCCCAGAGGCTGGGTTCAGACCTGGAAATTTCCAGGGAGTAGCTGACGGTGGAATTGGATTTGGGTTACTAGGAGAAAACAGACTCAGAAATACTGAATACCTGGAGAACGAACTTGATGTTCAAAGTGCAAGGCCTTTAAGCATGGTAAATGTTGCTTATGTGAAGAACACTTTCTGGAATGGACAATTCGGAGGCGGTGGTGTCAATGTCGGTACAGAGGGTGTGTGGGATCTTCTTGAAGATACTGAAAGAAACCACCAGGGATTCGAAGGCATAGAAACTCAAAATTTTGAAGGTTTAATTACACATCGCATTACAATCAATAAAGAATTGCTCGAAGATCTAGGATATTTAGAAATGTATGATGGCGTATTCGGTGATGTTCCTGAGGAAGATAGGTACACCATTAGAACTGCTTCTTTTGCATTTTCAGCATACATCAGATCCATAATAAGTGACAAAGCCCCCTTTCAGGAATGGTTACAAGGAAATAAACGAGCACTCTCTGCTGACGAAAAGAATGGTGCAATTTTATTCTTTGGTAAGGCACAATGCTACAATTGCCATTATCAACAAAACCTTGGATCTCTTGAATTTCACGCTTTGGGAGTTAATGATATGGATCAGATTCCTTCATACAATACATCTCCAGATGATAGAAGAAATCTCGGTCGTGGAGGATTCACTTTAAGAGAGGAAGACAATTACAAGTTTAAAGTACCAGGATTATATAATATAGGAGATAGTGAGCACTATTTCCACGGTGCGAGTAAAAGAACCCTTGAAGAAGTTATAGAATATAAAATACTGGCAGAAGGAGAAAACCCAAGGGTTCCGGAGGAAAGAATTTCAGAGAAATTTAATACTTTGGTTTTATCAGAAACTGAAAAAGCACAGTTATTGGTATTCCTAAAGAATGGGTTAAGAGATCCAGACCTGATCCGGTATCAACCAACGAGCGTTCCCTCAGGTTCTTGCTTCCCTAATAATGATTATCAAAGCAGATTAGATCTAGGTTGTTACTAGATTCCATTTCTGAATTTCCTGATAAGGAGAATTTTAAGGTTTTAGGCTAGATTGAAATCTGAGGTACAAGGTACCATGCTTTTCTGTTGTATTTCTTCCTGATCTGATTGATCATTTCCTTGAGATCATAATCGGCGCATTTAAAAGAAAGCCCAACTCTTTGAGAATCATTGATGTTTTCCATATAAGAGTTGTAGCCATCTTCTTTAAGACGGTCTGTAAGTTCGAGGGCATTAATCGTATTTGTAAATACTCCAATTATAATTACACAATCTGTTTCTGCACTTGGTTTAGCAAGAACAACTTCTGAACTATCTTCAGTATTTTCAAAGATCGGATTTACAACCTCCTCCTCTGCTGTAATTGAATCATTCAGCTTTTCTTCTTCTCGAGGTTCAGTATTCAATTGATCGTCATTGAAATCTGCGACGTCATTGTTAGATTGTTCGTCAGCAAGCACCTTAACCGCCTCAGCAGTTTCTTTGCTATCTTCCTGGTACAAAGAATATGGGAACGGATCCACGAAATAATGATATGCTAATATCATAAAAGCTCCTAGCAACAAGGATGCAAGATAGGTTAACCATTCATATTCATCATCTGCTGGCTTATTACTTAATACAGCTGTAGAAGCTTCCGGAATTATCGCTGTTGACTTGGATACATGATTCAAGGGTAAAATTGGCAATCCGTAATATGCCTGATCCAGTGACTGCTGACTGGGCGTAAAGGTGATATTTGAATTTTCTTTCTCCAGAAATCCTACATCTGATACTTTTACGATATTATAATTGATCAGTAGGTTTAAAATTTCCTGGCAATATTCCTTTTCCACCGCTAATGCTGATTCCTTTGATATCACTTCGCTAGCTACTAAAGCCTCTGTTATTTGATTTGGATTAACTTCTGTCTCACTGAACGAGAATTTAGTTTTAGGTGGAAGGATTTCTTTTTTATTTGGAGTTACTACTGAAGGGATTCGCTCCATTGAGATGGTTCCTATACCCTTAAGGGTAACGCTCCCTTTGGTATAAAGAAGATGGTTGATGTATTTGTTAAGGTTGGTTACCATTCAATTCGGAAATTTATCTTATCAACGCAAAATCGGCACCAAATTTCTAAAAAATTAGAATACGCACCTAGTTTTAGAGTACTTATCTACTTAAAACCATATAATACAACAGTTTATATATTAATTTATTTCCAAATTAAGAGAAAATATTTATTCAGCTTGATTATAGATCAACTCATCTGTGTTAAAAATGTATTTACATTGAATTTGATTTTAATCATTAATCATCTGTAAGATAAGATTGATGTAACTTTACAGGCAGAAATTAAATACCATTAATAGACAAGGTAAATGCTCAATAAACGCATAAGAAACTTGCTTCCCAGATTCATCATCATTTATATGTTGTTGGCCTTGTTATGGTGGGCATTATTATTATTTCAGAAAAACAGTGCTTTAACAACACAACGATTAAAGGTATTGCAGATTGAATCCAACCTGAAATACCAGGTTAACAATTATGATATCGGTACATTAGAATCTTATGACAATATCATCTCTAAGCATAAAAGACAGCAAATGATGATTATCGGTGAGGGACTGGTCTTCGGAATATCTTTGATTATTGGAATAACACTGATAAACAGGGCTCATTTGCAAGAAATTGCAAATAACCTGAGGCAAAAAAACTTCTTGCTTTCTATTACTCACGAATTGAAGTCTCCATTGGCCTCCATCGGATTGATCTTTGAGACCCTGAAGCGTAGAAGCCTGAAATCTGATCAAATCAAGGAACTAGCTGAAAGTGGCCTTTCAGAAAACAAGAGGCTGGAGAGTCAGATCAACAATATGCTTTTTGCCACGAGGCTGGAAGAAGCATATAAATTTAACTTTGAAGAAATTGATCTTAATAAAATGATCGCTGGAATTTCTAATCATTTCAATAGTATTCATCAACATGAAATCATTAAGCTTGACTTACCGGGCCATCCCATTTTTATTCAAGCAGATGTTGAAGGAATCAGATCTGTATTGGTCAATATCATTGACAATGCTATAAAATATAACATCCAAAAACCTCTAATACATTTAAAGGTAAATCAGGGGGAACATTCAACTGAAATAAGTATCAAAGATAACGGAATCGGTATTCCAAATGCAGAGTTAGAAAAAGTGACAGATAAGTTTTATAGAGTTGGAAGTGAAGAAACAAGAAATACCAAAGGCACCGGTCTTGGGTTATTTATAGTAAAAAAAATAATTGACGCACATTCAGGAAGGATTGCTTTCTATTCAACAGTAGATGTAGGAACTAAGGTCCTGATTACCATACCTAATAAACGCATATGAGAGTCTTACTAGTAGAAGATGAAGAGGAATTAAGAAAAATCATCAAGCTCAACCTGGAATTAGAAGGGTACGAAGTAGTTACCTGTGGTAATGGTCTTGATGCAGTTGAGGCAGTTGCCAGTCAATTCTTCAACGTCCTGGTACTGGATATTATGCTACCGGGAATAAATGGAATTCAGATCTGTGAACAAGTCCGATTACGGAACAACCAGGTAGGAATCATTTTTATTTCTGCCAAGGACACCTCACAAGATAGGATAACAGGTCTCAAAGCAGGAGCTGATGATTATCTCACTAAGCCATTTGAACTTGAAGAGTTGCTACTCAGGGTGAATAATCTTGTAAAACGATCATCAGAAGACTTGGAGACAGGAATATCTGAATATACATTTGGTAAAAACAAAGTCAATTTTGAAACTTATGAGGCTTTTGGAACCAGCGGTCCTTTCAGATTGACCAATAAAGAAGCATTATTGCTTAAATTATTCATTGAGAAACAAAATGAGGTGGTGTCAAGACAGCAGATTCTCCAATATGTCTGGGGGTATGATGTATTTCCTTCCACACGGACGGTAGACAATTTCATTCTCAATTTCAGAAAATACTTTGAACCCAACCCTAAACAACCTCAGTATTTTCAATCGATTAGAAGTGTCGGCTATAAATTTACACCTTAGTTAAATGCTGAGCTATCAATAAAATATAGATTATACCGTTATAGGAGGGAGTTTTTATAAAGGTATGTATCGAAGCAATCAACTGACTGACTTATTAATGATTATTCTCATTGCCTTGCCGGTGGTTTTCATCAGAGGTCAATCATCCCCTATTAAGATCGGTGTGAAGGCGGGTATGCACGTTACCAATCTTGACGAAGGACGGTACTCTGATTATGACTATTTCTACCCAGGAGCAGGGATATATGCTGGCATCACAGTGGACAAAAGTCTGAGCCAAAAATGGGACTTAAATGTTGAAGTACTGGTAGTGAGGAGGATCGCCAAAGAAAAGTACAAGGATGAATCCGGCCCTATCCTTGACTATGAACTTAGCGACCATCGAATAAAGTCAACTTCAATCATGTTGCCGATCAGTATGAATTATGCCATCGATCGATTGAATATACAAGCTGGATTATTTACTGAATATTATGCACTCAGATCAACCTCAGGTCAGGCATACCACGCTGAAGTTGCAACCCTTTCTATGGATAAAGACATCAATGCAGGAGTCATCATTGGAGGACATTATGACTTTTATAACCTTGAAGTGGGTATGCGTAAGTTAATTGGAATGATCAACCAGGAAGAATTTATGATCAATCAGGATGGTATCGATGAGAAGATTTCACTATACTCTACTGATGACCTTCAATTTTATGTGAAGTACCTTTTCTAAAAGAAGTGCCTATCTTAAGTGAAACAAATCCTCAACTCCTATATCGCGATTTACAGTGAAGGCCTCCGCATAAATCACCCCGATATCTCTTCCGTAAGCTTTATTCTTAGCCCTTATAAATTCTAAAAATGATTTAGAAGAAATTGGGGTCTTCGGTCCGTCCATGTTTTCTGAAAAGAATTGAGATTTAAATTCCATGATTAAGTTCATCTTTTGATCAATGAAATTAGAAATATCAACAACAAAATCTGCTTTAATATTCCGATCCTGGATAAAATGATAAACAGACTTGGGTCGCCAGGCATCTTGCTGTTGGCCTCGATAAGAGGTCTCAATTTTAATCAATCCCGAATAAAAACATGCTTCTTTAATAAACTGGGCAGCACGACCATGATCCGGATGGCGATCTTCGATGGCATTAGCGAGAACAATTTCAGGTTGACAATACCTTATTACTTCTATCAATCTAAGGGTATTCTCTTTGGTCGCTTTCATAAATCCATCCTGCATATGAAGATTTATCCTAAATTCAGCTCCCATAGATATTCTGGCAGATTCAGCCTCTTGGATTCTTAATTCAGGTGTACCTCTGGAGCCCAATTCCCCTGCAGTAAGGTCACATAAACCAACGGTATAGCCTTTGTCTATATGTTTTAATAAGGTTCCACTGCAACTTAGTTCTACATCATCAGGATGAACACCAACAGCCAGAATATCTACTTTCATGTTATATTATCATTGTGATTCAGACAAAGATAACATCTTGTAATGATGATAGTTTATGATGATGTGAGAAAGGATTATCTCACAAGTGTAACATGCCCTTTCAGGGCATAAGGCTCACCCCTGGGTCCTCTGTATTCTGTAGTGTATACATAAACTCCGGTCGGAGATTCTTCTCCACTATTATTGAGCCTTCCATTCCACCCGATTTCAGGATCATCAGATGAAAAAACCTGTTGCCCCCATCGATTGAATATTTTAAACTCATAACTTGTGATTCCATCATAATAGCCTGCCCCGAAGAATACATCATTCATACCATCATTATTAGGAGTGAATGCAGTGGGCATGTGCAAGGTTACCAAGGGCTTAATATCTATAAATTGGGTAAATGTATCAGTACAGCTTGTTTCATTGGTAACAACGAGATCAACTTTATATAATCCGGTATCTGGAAATTCAAAAGTCGGATTTCTATCAAATGAAATTCCTAAGTCACCAAAATTCCATAACCATCCAATTCCGTCTTCTGATTCATCTTGAAAACTTATTTCCCTATTAAAAATACTGGGTTCCTCAGGAGTATAGGTAAATCCAGCTTCGGGGCTGGGCAATACCCTAATCCAATCCCTGAACGTTTTCGTTGTAAAACACCCTATCGGAGTAGTTATATCAATCTTTATGTCGTATACCCCTTCCTCTTCAAAGACATGAGTAGGGCTGATATCATTGGAAGTACCTCCATCACCGAAATCCCAATCTATGGCATAGGTAGAATCAATCGGATTGGACAAATTATTGAAAAATATCTGTGCCGGTTTACATCCAATAAATGTAGTGGGTTCAACTATGATGAGAGATGGCACAGGCTGCCATACTACCCTTTTAGTAATTACATCGGTGCACTGGTTATCGTCTTCTACGGTAAGTGACACCAACCTTACGCCAGGCTCACTATACCTGTAAGATGGATCTTCAGCATTGTCAACACCTCCATCACCAAACTGCCAATCCCATCTTCTAATTGCTCCAGCTCCAGTGGAAGAAAAATCTTCAAATTGAACCGGACCTGCAATACACGTATCATAATCAAATACATAATCCGCTTCAATAGACGGATAAACATTTACATAAATTTCTGCGGTATCTGCACATTCTGTACCTTGGTTGAGCACCATTAGTCCATTATATTCACCTACTCCAGGGAAGGTAATTGTAGCATCCCTGGAAGTGACTGTCTCTGAT
>JABDLO010000465.1 GCA_013002995.1 Saprospiraceae bacterium
CTGGAACCATAGAAGCAGCGAGGGTCCTATCAAAGTTTGAATTTGATGCCAGTGTAATATATGTGGGACTTTCGGGAGAAGAACAGGGATTATTCGGAGGAAGAGGATTAGCTGAATATGCTGCAGAAAAAGGATGGAACATCATTGGAATTTTGAATAATGATATGATTGGAAATATTGAAGGAGTGGATGGTGTCATTGACAATCGAACTTTCAGGATATTTTCAGAACCTATTACAGGGGAATTAACTGAAAGACAGAAAATTTCTATGAGGTTTACGGGAGGAGAAGTAGATGGCATCTCAAGGCAACTCGCCAGGTATATTGAAAGGATGACAAGCACCTATATGCCGGAGATGAATCCATTATTGATTTACAGGCTGGATCGATTCGGTAGGGGAGGACATCATCGTCCATTTAATGATGCCGGATATGCCGGAGTACGGATCATGGAGGCTCATGAGAATTACAATCGCCAGCACCAGGACATCCGCGTAGAAAATGGAATAGAATATGGCGATGTGATTGAAGGTGTCAACTTTGATTATGCTAAGAAACTTACTGCTGTCAATGCCATCGCACTAGCAGGAATTGCTTGGGCACCAGATACACCTAAGGAAGTATCCATAGGTGGAGCCGTAAGGCCGTCAACAAGATTGAAATGGGCGGCACCTGAAGATGACAGGGTGGTGGGTTACAAAATCTACTGGAGAGATACATCTTCTCCACAATGGCAATACTTCAGGTATGTGGGAAATGTAACAGATTATACTTTGGAAGGGATCGTTATCGATAATTATTACTTCGGTGTGTGCAGTGTAGCTGATGATGGACATGAGTCGGTAGTGGTATTTCCGAGGATTGTACTCAGAAACTAAAAGCTGTTTCTGTAAATCGAAGGCAGAGCCTTCTCACGTCGTGATAGGGATTCCCAAGCTTGACCAGAGGGAAAGATTGGTAAGCCCGCATTAGATAAGAAAAATGTTTTATAAATAAACGAAGGCAAAGCCTTCTCATATCAGTTTTATGAGTTTCTTCTTTTAATTAATAGTAGAGCTATGTATAGCAATGAAGCAATACCCACAATCCATAAATAATTAAATCCTGATGTTACGATTGGAGCATCATTGCCTATTAATACCAATCCTGCCCAGTAATATGGGGCTTGCAATTCAGGAGGTACACTGGAAAGATAGGTCAATTTAGCCTGGTATAAAGCTTCTGATTTAGTGAAACCATCTTTAAGATTGGTATAGAAATTATTGAGGATGGTTGCTGTAGCTCTTTCATCAACATCCCAAAGTGTCATCACGGTAGAAGGTACCCCTGCATACGTAAACGCATGTGCCAATGATAATACCCCTTCTCCCTGGTTCAATTGACCCCGACCTGATTTACATGCTGCCAGGACTGCCAGGTCTGCATTCAGTTGTTGATTATAGATCTCGTAAGCATGAAGCGAGCCATCATTCATACTATCAATGGCCATCATTAACCTGGAATAGATCGGTCTCTCTCCATCAATCTCTCCATGAGTTCCAAAGTGGATGATCGCTGCATTGAGGTCTTTGTTCTTAAAGTTCAATTCACAAGCTTCATTATCTTGATAGGAATCCGTTTCAAAAATCTTCAGCCCTTCAAGCAGAGACAGCATAAATGGTTGTGAAAGGAGCTGAAGATAGCTGGTATCTCTTTCTATATCTTCTACAGAATTCAGATAATTATCCTTGATCACTCGCGTAAAACCAGGCGTATATGCAACGATATCTGTTGGCTTTTTCCCATAGCTTCTGATTTTCTTTTGCACATCAAGAAGAGAGAGGCTGTATGCATATCTAATCTTGTGATGGTTGATAAGATATTCACCATCATCATCTACAAGGAGTTCAAAGTTTAAATAATACAAAACATCATCAGGGATGATGAGGAGAGGAGAATCTTTATCAATGAGATCTTTCGGAATGAGCAATTCAAATAGCATATTCATCAATGCTTTATCCTGGGATATCTCCTGGTCAATGCCATCTTTTAGTATTTTCTGAACAGGACCAAATGCTTGACTGGATATTTTGATATGATCATCACCCGAAGTGTAAAATGTATAAAGTGTCGTATCGATCCTGAAGAACTCGATCATATCCTCGCCTTCATTTAAAATGGGAGCAAGGTCAATATCATCAATTTCAAAACTGAATTTATCAGATAGGTATTCTGACCCTGTTGCTCTGAGTGAGTCCTTGAATCGCATGTACGAGTCTGATGCGTCCGATAAGCTGGTCATCATGGATGCTGTAATGGTCTCCGCTTCTGATACTATGGTTTTATATTTTAACAATGAGTCACTTAAAAATTTATCACGATTATAGATATCTCTATAGGAAGCGGGTAAATTTTCTTCATCTATTCCCGTCTCTATCAGTCTGTGATTATTGACAATCCTAAGTAAAAGTGACTTCGATTTTTCGGCAAGCAATAGGACTTTTTTAGTATCACTATTTTCTCCATATTCATTAAGGAAGTCTATAGTCTGCCCATATACATTGCGTAGGAATGTACCCTCTCTTTGATAACTTAAGTTGTTTCTGTAAGTAACGATCTTTTGAGATATGAAAAGATCTACTGTATTCAAGATCTTATCAACTTCACTCAACGGCAATGGTGCTTCTCCGGATTTATAAGAATCTCTCATAATGACCAGCATTAAGTGAAGTAGGTCTTCAATTCCGCCGATTTGAGGTAAGTTGAAGTTGTCTGAATCTCCTGGATTCAGATCCAATTGATTGAGGTGATCGGTTATTATCCGATATGATTCTTGGTGATCTCCTTTTTTATTTATCGTTGCGGCGAGGTAAAATATGTAATCGCTGTAGTTTTTGGAATACTTTCCTTCAAGGCTGTCCACAACCCTTTCAATTTCTGGTAGCATTGTTAAAGCCTTATCAACTTTTCCCTGGTTATAATACACCCTGACCAGTCCTAGTTTGTTGTTAAAAGCATGAAGGGAAATGTGTCTGTCCTCGGATTCAATATAGCGGATGTTTCTAAGGTATAGTTCCTCTGCCTTGTCATATTCACCTCTTTGATCATGGATCTGGGCAAGAGATCGATTGAGGCTTTGATGTTGATAATTATATGGGATATTATTGGCTTTTAGAATTTGGAAGTTTTTATCGATGATTTCTTTCGCTTCATTATATCTATTCAATTTGATTAAATAGTCAGCTATGATATCATAGCTTCCGAAAAGATTAATGTTATTTTCATCGTATTCCGTTTTCCTTAGTTCCAGTCCTTTGCGACTGTACTCCAGTGCGAGTTCAAGTTCTCCCATCCTATCATACACTTGTGACATGACCTGAAAGACATAACCGATGTAAATATTTGAACCAGTTTCCAGGTGGTGATCATAAAAGATTTCTCTGGCTTTTTCATATTCTTCCAATGCATCTTCATATTTCTCCATGTAAATATTTACAAGTGCAATATCTGTATGGGCTACCCCAATATTTAGATGTCCCGGCGGAGAAGATTTCTGGAGGTGCCTGAGGTAAAGACGAGCATACGCCTCTGCTTTTTCATAGTCATTGACATAAGCATAAGTATTACTTAGGCTTTTAAATATTACCGGATCTGGGATATCAAGGGTGTCATACTTTTTAAGACTATTTGCAAGGGATTTTTCACCGACTTCAATCGATTCATCAAATTCACCCTGTAAAAAAAGAGATCTTGAAAGATTGGCTTGTGCAGACTCCAATTCCTCAGATTCCGGATTATGTTGATTTAAATGGTCAATCGTCTTCCTGAAATAAAAGATTGAGCCGTCAGTTTTTCCTGCATTACTGAGTAAAACCCCTTTCATTAAATAGATCTCTCCCCATAAGTCATCTTCTTCTGAAAGAAGTTTTTCTCCATATATGATGGTAGAATCAATGTCATTAATCGCACCTTCAACTTTTTTTGTGACTTGTGAAAGTCGTGCTCTTTCAAGATAAGTACGGACTAATAGCTTCGAATCATTTTGATATAATTTGAAAGCTTCTTTCAATAAAGAATCAGTTTTAGCATAGTCATTATCACGAAATACTTCCTGAATGGTGTCAATCAGGTTTTCTGTCTGACTAAGTAGTTTTATCTGAGAAAATAAGCAGATTAGAATGAGAAGGTTGATAATTCTCAAAGCAATTATTGTCTTGGTTATTGATATTTAAATGTAGTGGTTTAGAATTTAATAATATGAATGCAGAATCAATTGATTGACCTTTCTGAAGCATCTACCATCCTTTTTACTTGAACATCGCCCATTCCATATCTACCATACTCAGAAGAAAACGCTTTGAATATTGCACCGAAATTTTCCTTTCCGTGCTTTGTGACAAGATTTGAAATGCTGGTATTAAGAGCAGAAGGTTGTCCATTTATTGGTAATCGATCAAGATGATTCTGAATGGATTGATGGAGTAAAGGGAAAGCTTCAGATTTTTCCTTTGATAGTTGCTTCAATGCTTGAATGTCCGTTGACGTGTATGCTGACCATATTTTATGATTAAGTTCAATGTCTGATTGAATGAGCGGGATTGATTTTTTTAAAAGAGAAGATATTTCATTCGGTCTGATAGCAGCAAAGCCATGCCAATCTACAGAATTTGTAATTGGAGCGGGATATACAATTTTTATATCATTGACATTATTCCAGGAAGTAAGCATATGAATTGCACACCACATATTGACCTGGCAGAATAAGTCATATTCGAACCATAGGTAAACTTTGCTGCTTTCTGAAATGGATAATATTTTTTCGAGTTCTCTTCCAGATTTATTGTAATATTCCTCAAGTTCAGTGTCATAATATTTATTGAGGAATTTACTTCTCATCGATACCAGTTCCTCAATACCATTTGCATGAACAGGTCCCTCCATCATCATCTCCCTAAAAGTGATTAATTCACCTTTCAATTCTGAGGGAAAGACCTCTCTGAGAGCATCTCCATTTAAGATATGTACTATCTCATTCATGATATTGATATATTTGGCGTAAGTTACCTTATATAAACATGTATGTACCTAAAATATTTTCTCCACCCAGTCCTGATCATATTAGAAAATACATTGAAGAAAATGAATTTGCCACTTTAATCGGAATATCTAATGGTAATCTCATCGGCACGCACATTCCCATGCAATTAAAAGGCGATGATCTGGTAGGACATATTTCTGTAGCCAATCATCAAAAGGATTGCTTTACTCAGGACGAAGAAATGCTCGCCATCTTTATGGAACATCATGCCTATGTTTCTTCGTCCTGGTACGATCACATCAATGTTCCTACCTGGAATTATATCGCTGTCCATATCTATGGGAAGCCTGACTTATTGAATGAAGAAGAAAAATTAAAAAGCCTTGAATCACTTGTTGAGAGATATGAAAGTCAATCCAGTCAGCCATTTCATATGTCCCAGATGCCGGATCGGGATCTTAAAGCACAATTAAGAGGAATTGTAGCTTTTAAGTTAAAGATATCGAGGATTGAAGCTTCCTGGAAGATGAGCCAGAATCGGAATGATCGAGACTACAATACCATCATTTCGAGATTAAGAGAAAGAGGGGATCAACTTTCCATTACAATTGCTGAAGAAATGGAGGGTTTGCGTGACTAATTTAAAGAATTAAACTGTGTACATTATCTCGAAGGCAGAGCCTTCTCAAGTTAGATTGTATTAGGGATTACTAAGCTCGAAGAGATTAGTAAGCCCGAGTTGTTAGAGTTGAATCGAAGGCAAGAGCCTTCTTTCATCGGATGTTATTATTGTCTCTGGATTTTAATCTCAGTATGTTCAGAAACTACAGTCTCAAACATTAATGATTTTTCCACGGTGTCCCATGTAAATGGAATTTCATCATCACCTGATACAGATACCGGGCTATTTTCTAATCCATGAATGGTAAATTTCCATGAATAGGTTTCTGAAAATCCAGGAAAGCCATCACCTTCATTAGATAGACTAAGCTCTATGGTATCATCTCCGGGTATTGCCTTGATTTTTGTTAACCGATACGCTCCTGTTTCGAAAGCGTCAGGATCTTTCCCATCATCCATATACATTACTTCTTCTGAAGGTTGACTTCCCAGGTAGTAATGGATGGTGAGATCTTCATGTCGGTATTTCTCCGTATTGGAGATGTTGGGTGATAATGGGAGTATGGCTCCCTCAGCAACCATTACTGGGGTGTGTTGTATTGTCAATGGCAACATATGGGTTCCAGAATCATAATGCTCATCCGTCCAGAAGTCATACCATCGGCCTTTCGGCAAATGAACCTGCAAGTTTTCCAAGCCTTTTTCAGTAACAGGATTGACCAGTAAGTGATCACCCCACATATATTGTTGTTGAATGGTGTCAGGCATTGCTTCGTCATATAAAAATAAAGGGCGTGCCATGGGTGTTCCATCCCGATGAGCCTTAAACGCCATGGTGTAGTGGTAGGGCAGGAGTTGATACCTGAGATCAATGTAAGGTTTAAGTATATCCTGTACATATTGAGGCCAGAAGACAGGTTCCGGTGGAATGGAAGCATCCGCATGAGGCCGGAAAATCGGTGTAAAGACAGCATATTGCATCCATCGGATGTATAATTCTTCATCCGGCTCTCCCATGGAGAAACCTCCTGCATCCGAGTGCATAAATGGAATACCAGACAATCCCATACTCAACATCATAGATGTCTGTGCTTTGAATCCAGACCAATTTCTTCCGACATCACCGGTCCATGGAATTAATCCGTACCGTTGAGTTCCTGCATATCCTGACCTTCCCATATGGAACAATCGCTCCTCAGGATAATCTTCCTTAAATCCTTCGTGTAACATCCTGGCCCACTCATGGCCATAAATACCGTGGACGGCATATGCAGGTCCGTTCGCATGATACATGGTATCCGGATGTTTTTCCGGTTCTCCCAGGTCTACCCACCATCCATCAATACCGAATGACTTCATATACTTGTATTGATCCCACATCCAGTCACGAGCTTCCGGCTTAAAGATATCCAGCAATCCTCCCGCCCCAAAGTAGAAATCACCAATATCCAATGTCTCTCCTAAACTGTCCACTGCTAGTAACTTCTGTTCCGATAAGTATTCATAATGCTTGGATTTCCTGGTAAAAAACGGTTCTGATACGGTAATAACTTTGACACCTTTTTCATGGAACCTTTCAATCATGCCTTTAGGATCTGGCCATCTCTCTGTATCCCAATCCAGCTGTCCCATCTTCCCATCTTCCAATTCAGGCCCAAACCAATAGATATCCAGGATGATGGCATCCACTGGATAACCAGCTTTTATTGCTTTATCCAGCGTTTCTTCAGCTTCCTTCTGTGACCTGTATCCAAACCTGGATTGAAGGTGTCCAAATGCCCACAACGGTGGCATGGTTTGAGTGCCCGTGATATTGGTATAAAGATTTATCAGCTTACTGAATGAACTTCCATTGATGTAATAAAATGATGGATTACCATCCTTACTGGTGTAAGTAAGCGTATCCTGATCTGTATTTCCGATGTCTAGAATTCCTCTGGCCGGATCATCAATCAGTAACATATATTCTTCTGATGAATATAAATGTGGTATGCTATAATTCAAGTTTTCTTCACCCCATCCATAACCGTATTGAGGGCGATTGTAATGCAATAGTTTTTTCCCACGTCGGGAGATTGATATGGCTCTGGATCCTCCTCCATAGATGGATTCATCGGTATCCAATGAAAACTTTGCCTTAAGGCGGTCCTGATGGCGATGATAACCATAGAATATAGATTTCTCTTGTCCTGATTTTTCATCGATCAGGACCATTGAAAATGGTTGTGATTTGACCCTGGCCATCAGTGTTCCACTTTGGATGATTAATTCTTTTCCTTGTTCTTTTACTTTTAAAGGAAGATATGTACGGACAATAGGGGCAAATGTATGGATGGTATCGACCAAATCATCTTTAAAGTCAACCCGAAGCATATCAAATTGAGGAGATGAAATCTCATATTCTCCTTGATCCGTGGATATGATAACGGTGTTATCCCTGAGAAGATAGTTTTTAGGGGATTGTTTACATCCTGTAACAATGGTGATTGCAAAAAAGAAGATTAATATTCTGAACATTTCAGTCAGTTGATGTCGGTTGAATATACTAATGTAAACCACGATATTACAAAGCTTAGTTTTAGAATAAATGCCCGGATCAGAAATAAAAAGGGGGATGGCAATTAACCATCCCCTCTCTCAAATCGTATAACTTCAAAGATACTCTTTTTATCTCAATTAATCATTTTTTGGAGCTGCCATTCCTTCAATCCAAGGTGCTCTGACTCTTATCCATGCCTGCTCAGCTACAGGACTTTGCTTACAGCTCGCAAAGCACATACAGGATAGCAATGCAAAAACTAATATCCTTTAATTAAATACCATTTATAATCCCTAAAATTGTCTTGTATATAGAGATAGGTAAATGAAAAATCTGTTACATCTTGGAAATAATTTGAGTGCTAATTGATTTTCCATTAAGGCACTGTACAAAATATATACCTCGATTTAAATAGGAAGTATTAATGGTAACCTCATTTTCATTTGTTTTGAGGATTTCTACGGGTTCTCCAGCTTGATTCATTATGGCAATTGTTTTTAGAGAATTGTTGTTTAATCCTTCTTTATTCAACAACACTGTAATTTGATTTGAAAAGACACTTGGAAATACAGAAACTTTGCTGACAATAGGTCCATTGATTTTTTCACCTGGTGTTTCAGTATGATCATCAATGGTTGTATCTTCAAAATCGGAGATTTTGATTTCTTTCTCTTCTTTCATTTCATGATCAAGAATAACTGTGTTATTGCTGTCTGTGATCGTAATTCTTTGATAGGTTTTTCTTACCGGAAGATCATCAATCCTCAGGTACCGACTGCCACGACTGTTTACAAGGTAATCCTTAGATTTTTCAATTTTTCCATTTTTCCATACTTCTGAGTTGAGGTTCATTTTTTCTGGTTTTTGGCCTACTGCATAGACAATTAGGTAACCTTCAGTATCAGAGAAATCATAATCTTCCAGATATATCTTTTCAGTTGGGGAAGATGATTTGGTAACGATTATATTTGATTTAGTTGTTTGGTGGAAGAAGTATGACAATATTTCAACAATGGCTCCCCAATCTGATGAGGATATGATGTACCTCAATTGCCTGGTGTTATCATCGTATTTATTAAGGTCGAAAAAGTTTTGTAATTCATAGGTTTTATAATCCTTCATCATCACTGAAAACTGAGTCATGTATTGATGTTGGCCCTCATCGTCAAATTCGAGTATGGGAAAAACGATACCTTGGAGTTTAAATGAACCAATATCCACCAACTCAAAACCCAATGAGTTTTTATATTCTTTTTCGTCATAATCGAGCTGGGTAAGATCATAAACAGCGGCTTTTACTGATGCTTTTGGAATTCCTGCCTGGTTATAAGTTGCACTAAAAGTTGTTTTTGTATTTGGTGTTGTTAATTCTTCAACTTTATGAGAGACAATGGTTTCAGTCGAATTAGTGATATTGGGTGGAATAAAATGATCCAGTACTTGTGCATATCCAATCTGAGAATATATTATAATAGAGAGTGTAAGAATTAATTTTTGCATGATAAGTATTGTTTAATTGATTGCAAGATCGCAATACATCACGCGTTTTATCTCCAATTTCGATTAATGGTAGTAAGTGGCCTTTTTTTGGTAAAATCCTTCTGATTTTTGGAAATATATAGAAAGGTTTTTTACAATAATTTTCCTGATATAGGTTTCACCAACAGCAATGAAAGTCGAAATGCATAATATTTTGATCATTTTTATTTTAAACTCGTTCCTGGTTCCCTTAAAAAAGGGGATGTAAACGACTAGAATACCATCCATTTCTTAGAGGCTTTCAGAATAAAAAAAAGAAGGCCATAATGCTATGGCCTTCTTTTAGATTATGATTAATGTTATTTATTTGTTTCTTGGAGCTGCCATTCCTTCAATCCAAGGTGCTCCGACGCTCTTTAATGCTTGTTCAGCAGCAGGAATCTTTTCATTTACCATGACCTCTAACTTATTCTGGTAGTCATTCAACATGGTTCTGGCAATCCGCATGCTTTCTTTATGCATTTCAGTAGGGCCATAAGTGGTCAGACCTCTCATGGCAGTAAACATTCTGGACTGTGCACTTGGAGCAGTACGTTCTCCGATTGCACCTTTATTTTCATCGCCAAACATGGCTTTTCTGAAATCCATCATTTCCATATTCAAAGCATGAATTTGCTCATCAACAGCACCCGGTTCTGCAGGCGTATTCCTGAGTGCTCTTTCCATAGCTTTAACCTTATCGTTGGCATTATTCATGATGATGTTAAATGAAGACATATCAGCCTGAAGTTCTCCCAGGTCAGCACAATACATAGCAAGTTCTGCTGGATCTGCTCCTTCAAGGGTACCTTTTCTGAGTGGTACAACTTTAAATTGTTGATCACTTACAAGTGGTGTAACAGTCCCGTTGTCTTCCATGTGCATTGAAACGGAATAGTTGCCGGGGGCAGCGAGCATTCCCCATCTATTGCGCCAGTTTCCACCTCCACCTCTTGGGGCTTCAAGTGAAACAGCATTAGTAGAGGCTAGCCTTAAATTCCATGATACTCTTTGAATACCTTTTCTGGCAGGTGCTTCCATTTTCTTAACTACTTTACCACTGTTATCCTTTATGGTAAACCAAAGTTTAGCTGATTCTTCTCTTGATTCTTTCTCAAGAGCATCCCAGCCCTGGAAGGTGATATCTTTACCTTCTTTGGCTAGTTTTCCTTCCATCTTTTTTCTCTTGGCTTTGGCTGACTCAACACCTTCTTTAAGATAGTAAGTAAATGTTGCACCAAATTCAGGATTAGGAGCTGTCCAGTGATTAGACCCTTGTGAGCTTACCACTGATCTCGGGATGTACCAATCAGCATCTTTGATCGGGAAGATGGTAGCTTCCTGAGCAAGTACTTCCTCGTTCATATTTCTCAATGGAGTATAGTCATCCAGTACAAAGAACCCTCTACCGAAAGAAGCTCCCACGAGGTCATTCTCTCTCTTCTGAATAGTCAGATCTCTGAAAGCAATTGTTGGAGATCCGGCCAGTTTGATCCATTTGCTTCCAGCATCAGAAGACCAGTAAATTCCATACTCTGTAGCAAGGAATAATAGATTGGGGTCAACATGATCCTGAACAAGTCTCCATACGAGTGTTCTGTCAGGAACATTAGATGAAATGGATTTCCAGGTCATTCCCTGATCTGTTGATTTTAAAACGTATGGAGTATAATCTCCTTCTTTATGATTGTCCATACATACATAAACCACATTGGGATCATGAAGATCGGCCTTAATGTCATTGATAAAAGCCCTATCTGGTAGTCCGGAGATACTTGAAGTCATCACCTTGGTCCAGGTCTGACCCCCATCTTTAGTTACCTGAATGATTCCATCATCTGTACCAGCGTAGATCAATCCTTCAACTATTGGTGATTCAGACAGTGATGTGATCGTATTGTATTCTGACATGGCATTCATATCCCATGCATTGTCCCAGCTCTGCAATCCACCCATAATTGGTAATAATAATCTCTCTTCATCACCTCTTGTAAGATCACCTGAAACGGATGTCCAACTGTCACCACGATTATCTGACCTCCACACCCTATATGAGGCGAAATATATAGTAGCTGGATTATGTGGACTTACAATGATCGGTGCATCCCAGTTGAATCGCTCTGGACCTTCACCTGGTCCGGGTTGAGGTTGAATGTAAACCTGATCACCCGTCTTCAAGTCAATTCTGTGCATTCCACCTTGTTGGGTTTCAGCATAGATGATATCAGGATTGCCAGGTTCTGTTGCTGATTGATGTCCGTCTGCACCAAGTGTCTTGTAAGCATCGGCATTTCTTATTCCATGGCTATTATCTGTTCTTGAGGGAACGCCATGAGACCCATTATCTTGTGTACCTCCAAAGATGTGATAGAAAGGTTCTCTATCATCAACAGCTACCTTGTAATATTGAGTAATCGGAAGGTTATCAAAATATCTCCAGGTCTGAGCATCGTCAAAACTTTCATATACTCCACCATCTGTTCCGAAAAGTAAGTAATCAGGATCATCGCTTCTGAAAGCTATGGAGTGATTGTCAGAGTGTTTTCCTCTTTCATTTAATCTTGTGAAAGTCTTACCACCATCTTCTGTGATCTGAGTCCTGTTATCTACGAGGTATACCCTGTCAAAGTTATGAGGGCATGCAAATATTTCCTGATAGTAGTGAGGTCCTGTAGCTCCCGAAACTGCACTCGACATTTTCTTCCATGAAGAACCACGGTCAGAAGATCGATAGAAACCTCCTGTTGTTCGATCCAGCTCGATGGCTGCATACACGATATCAGGTTGTTGTGGTGAAACTGCAAGTCCGATTTTTCCCATATTGGATCGCGGAAGTCCTCCAGATAATTTGGTCCATGTCTCTCCTCCATCAGTACTTCTATGAATTCCTGATCCGGGTCCTCCACCCATATAGGCAGCAACCGTCCTATGTCTCTGCCACGTAGCAGCATACATCAAATCAGGATTGCGGGGGTCGGCTACAACATCTGTAACACCTACCCACTCATCATCCCCAAGTGTCTTTTTCCACGTCTTACCACCGTCTGTTGATTTGTATAATCCTCTTTCTCCTCCTTTACTCCAAAGCGGTCCTTGTGATGCTACCCAGACAACATCAGAATTGTCAGGGTGAACAATGATTTTGGAAAGGTGCTCACTTTCTTTTAAACCCATGTTTTTCCAGGTCTTACCTCCGTCCATGCTCTTGAAGAGTCCATCACCATAAGCGACATGCCTTCCACCAACATTTTCTCCTGTTCCTACCCAGATGGTACTCGGATTAGACGGATCGATTGTTATACACCCGATACTGTAAGTACTTTGTTTGTCGAATATGGGTTGCCAGGTTGTTCCTGCATTATGAGTCTTCCACACTCCTCCGGACCCGACAGCTACATACCAGACATTGTCATCATTGGGATGAATGGCAATATCTGCAATTCTTCCTGAAGTAAATCCAGGGCCGATGTTTCTTAATTTTAATCCTGAAAAGGTGGACTCAGACATAGGAGACTTATCCTTGTCCATTCCAGCTTTATCAGACCTTTTCTGTGCGTTGATATCCGGGAAAGCCATTAGGCAAATCATAGATAACAACAGAATAAATGTTTTCTTCATAGCTTAAGTTTTTTTTGGTTTTATTGGCTCAATCCATTGATTAAAATCTTCAATGACAACCATTATATATGATGAAAATGGTATAACCATAGATTGAATTAACAAAAAATAAAATTATAAGAAATGTCCATTAAGATCAGCGGCGAAAAATTACGGATAAATCCTGAATTTATCGGCATTCGGAAAGGATTATTACCTATGATACGGGGTTGGAGTTCTTTATAAATATTTTAAATAGGCTTTATCCAATTGATCGTCTATCACTTTTTTGATCGTACCGGATGTAAAGGCGTGTTTTATCGCCTCTTTATTGCAACTATAGAAATGTTCAATCGTCCATTTAAATACCTCTTGAAGCAGGAGGTATTCTCTTGTACTTGTAGTATTGGAAATGGTTCTGGCGTCCGTATTTACACTTAATGATAACCCAAGGTGATACATCTTGTCAATGGGGTGTGAATGAAGATCTTTACAGGCTCGGGTCTGTATGTTGCTAGTAGGACAGATTTCCAGGTGTATGTTCTTGTTTTTAAGATGTCTCAATAAATGATCGTCTTCTGTGCTTCTAACTCCATGGCCTATCCTTTGCGGATGCAGTTTTTCAAGAGTTTCCCATACACTTTCTGCTCCTCTTGCTTCACCAGCATGTGCTGTACAAGGTATACCTTGTTCTTGTACTTTTTTAAAGGCCTCCAGATGATTATTGAGTGGATGACCCAATTCATCAGAAGCTATATCAAATCCAATTACTCCTTTATTGTAAAACTGACATGCCAGTGCTGCCGTCTTCATACTTTCTTCCTGATTGAAATGTCTTAACGTACAAAGTATAATTCCTCCTTTAATATTTCTCTCCTCCTGACATCGAAGTGCGGTTTGAGTAACGATCCTGACAACCTGTTTCGGAGTCAATTCACCTTTTGTATGCAATAATGGAGCAAATCTGATTTCCCCATAAATAATGTGATCTCTCATGAACTGATCATAAAGATCTTCAACGGCCATAACCATGTGTTCTGAAGTCTGCATCAATTTCAAAGCATGATCCGC
Source organism: Saprospiraceae bacterium (assembly GCA_013002995.1). Lineage (GTDB taxonomy): Bacteria > Bacteroidota > Bacteroidia > Chitinophagales > Saprospiraceae > JABDLO01. Next base: position 14,364 of record JABDLO010000465.1, read on the forward strand.
CCTTTGCAGATAATCACTGAGATCATTACATCTGACGGGACCTATAAAGTGTTGTTGATAATAAGATTCAGTAACTTGAGGATCCATTTTTTTAACTACATCATAACTTAAAGAGCAATCCAGGTGAACGTGCAATTCAATTTTTGGGAGTGATTGTATGAAGCTTCCTTTAAGTTGCATGGTGTACTTATTACTTCGAATAGTGTGCCAAGATACAAACAGCTCTCAGATGTGATTTGATTCTGAATTTGTCAGAATAAGTCGCAGAATGTTAAAAATGAAAAAGGAGTTTCTCATCCATAATGGGGTCAAGAAACTCCTCCTAGTAGTTCATTAATTAAGTGGGAGCAAGATATACATTTGATAAAATCTTCAAAGTATCATCCGAGACATTTTATTAATAAAATCAAGATATGATTATTAAGTGGATTAAAAGATTGCAATTATCGAAATGAACCTTAGTTCATTCTCCAGAAATAGGGTGTAAAGATGATTAATATGGTAAATAACTCCAGTCTCCCTAACAACATTATAAATAGAAGAAACCATTTGCCTAGAGCAGGAATAGATGAAAAGTTGTCCATGGGACCCAATTCTGCGATAGCCGGACCAACATTGCCAAGTGAAGTGGCAACGGCGCCCATTGAAGTCAAGAGTGGTTGGTTAAAATCTTTTAAGATGACACTCATAATAGCGGATCCAACTACAAAAATCGTCAGATAGAGCAAAAAGAATACAAGTATATGGGTCATAATTCGACCCGGAACAAGTTTTTGATCCACTTTAATTCTAATTACAGCTTTGGGATGAAGGATCCGCTTAAATTCAAGAACAGAGTTTTTAAGTAGAGTAACATGTCGTATTATTTTTATCCCACCACTTGTGGAGCCTGCACATGCACCCAGAAATAATAGTGTAAAGAATATAATGGTAATGGAAGGTGTAACACTAGTATAATCCATGGTTACATATCCGGTTGTTGTGATGATAGAGATGACCTGTAAGGAGACATATCTAAATGAGGTTTCAAGGTCGTGATCGGTATTGTTGTAATGTGTTATGGTGATATAGATAATTAAAATAGCTACCAGTAATAGGTAAGCTTTAAATTCGTCACTTTGCCACACTTTTTTCAACTTACCTTTCAGACCAAAATATATAACCGTGTAGTTTATTCCAGCAAGAAACATGAAGAATGTGATGGGGTATTGTAACGCAGGTTGATCGAAGTATGCCATGCTGGCATTCTTAGTTGAAAAACCTCCGGTTGCCATGGTTGTTAATCCATGGTTGATGGCATCAAATCCACTCATGCCTCCGATGGAAAGTATGATTGTAAGGGTGACAGTGAGCCCCACATATATGAACCAAAGGCGTTTGGCGGTTTCTTTTATACGCGGGTGTATTTTGTCAGAAGTCGGTCCGGGAGCTTCAGCAACAAATAATTCAACTCCACCAATTCCCAATAAAGGAAAGATGGCTACTGTTAATACAATGATGCCCATTCCACCTATCCATTGTGTCAGGCTCCGCCAGAAGAGTAACCCATGAGGTATCACTTCAATATCATTCAGCACAGTAGCTCCGGTAGTTGTTAACCCGGATACACTTTCAAATATGGCGTCTGTTGCTGATGGGAATATATCACTGAATAAATAGGGGAGGGCACTGAAAATGGAAATGCTCAACCACCCGCAAGCAACTATTAGATAACCTTCTCTTTTTCCAATGCGTTTATTTCCACCTTTGCTGAACCACCAAATGATGGCTCCAATACCTGAAGATGTTATTGACGCTTTAAGTATTGCATTGGTACATTCCTGATCAATGCCCAATGAAAAAATGAGGCTTGTAAGCATTATTCCCCCAAGAAGAATTAAAAGAACACCTACAATGTATGATACAATTTTAAAATTGATCATCACATAAATATTTTTTCAACCTTAGAGATGGCTTCCGGAAGTGCAAGAATTATAACTTTGTCATCCAATTCAAGATAAAAGTCTCCATCAGGAATATATCCCTCATTGTCTCTGATGACCCCTGCAACAATTGATTTTTTCGGTAACTTTAAACCTTTAATAGGATGCTTCAATAATCGATTTTTCTTATGGATTGAAAACTCTATCATCTCGGCATTCACTCCATGCAGGCTGGCAATAGCTTCTATTTTACCTTTCCTAACAAATCTAAAGATATTATTGGCGGCAATGAGCTTCTTATTGATAATAGTATCAATACCAATACTTTGGGAAATATGGGTATAATCTACATTATCAACCAGTGCTATGGTTTTATATACACCATATTCTTCAGCCATCAGGCTGGTAATGATGTTAATCTCAGAATTGGGCGTAAGGGCTATAAATGCATCCATGTTTTCTAGTCCTTCTTCCTTCAATACATCGATATTACCCGGATCAGCATGGATAACCAATGATCGCTCAAGCACCTCAATAAATCTTCTTTCTGCTTGGCGATTATGCATGACTATAGTAACGGAGTATTTTTTCTCAAGCAATAATGCTGCTTTCAAAGTTAAGGGTGTCTCTCCGATGATCATTATTTTCTTGATGGGTTTTAATTGCTTTCCTGCAAAATTGATAACTGCATCAAGATGTTGATTTTGGGTAGCAATATATATGTGATCTCCCTTAATTAACTTCGTTTCATTTTCTGGTATGAGGGTATGACCATCCCGCAATAAAGCTATCCCTTTAAATGTGAATGCATCACTTGATTGATCGATCTGCCTAATTGTTAAGTTAGAAAGAGGACATGAAGTATCAACTGTAAAACCTACCACTGATATTTTACCCTGTTCAAATTCAAAAAGATCTGTAAATGAGGCCCTCTGCACCAACCGTTCAATTTCCTGAGCTGCAAGTAATTGTGGACTGATTAATACATCGACACCCATTCTCTGAAATCTTTCTTTATGAAGGGGATCAAAATATTCGACGTTATTTATTCTTGCAATGGTCTTTTTAACGCCCATTTCCTTTGCCAACATTGCGAGTAACAAATTGGTTTTTTCAGAAGTGGTTACTGCTATAAATAACTTAGCTTTCTCTGCCTGAGCTTCCTTGAGAACATGTATGGCAGCTGCGTCTCCCGTGATTGTCATTACGTCCAGATGTGCGTTGACATGATTTAAGACTTCCTGATCACTGTCGATCAATGTGATGTCCTGATTTTCCTTTGAAAGCAATTTAGCAAGGTGGAAACCCACCGCACCAGCTCCTGCAATGATGATTTTCATAATCGGAATCTTCGCTGGAGTATTTAATTAGTAAATCGCTCCAACGATTAACTTTTAAAATTAGGCGACAAAGTTATACTTTTAATTTTACTGATGCTTGAAATAGTTTCAAGGTAAAAAATGAAAAGAGACAGTTTTATACTGCCTCTTTTATTGAGAAATGGATTTAGAAATAATACAACTATTTACATATAGTAAACTTGTTGTGATTATTTGAATGCATCTTTATTTCAGTACGGTGACATCACCACTTAGATTTTCTGTTGTTCCATCAATAAGTACAGCTTCCACCACCCAGGCAAATACTCCTGGATTGACGTTTTGACCCCTGAACATTCCATCCCAGCCTAATTGAGGTATGTTGGGTTCAAAATTTTCTATACGGGCAACCAGTTCACCCCATCTATCAAAAATTAAAAGCTTCTTAATGATTTTAATGTTATTCACATCTGAAGTGTAGACAGTGAAAAAATCGTTTTCGCCATCATTATTAGGAGTAAAGATATTAGGAACATATATCTGAGCCCTTCGATCAACTCTGATCTCAACTTCAGCGTCAGCCTGACAACCATTGACATCGGTAACAAGGAGATTAAATCTTGTAGATTCATATGGAGTTGCCAGAGTTGTAAGACAGTCAGGGCAATCAACAACATCCTCTGGTGACCATAAGATGTCCTGGATCTGATCATCTGGAAGAGAAGTACTTCCTTCCAGCAGAATAGATTCTCCTAATTCAATGTAGTCGATTTCAGTATCTATATCTATTTCGATCGTGTTTCCATCTTCTATTATATAGGATCTTTCAATCTGACAGCCATTGGAATCTCGGATGATGATTCGGTAGTTTCCAGGCGATAATTGCTCGAATAGTCGCTGATCTCCGAATGGGCTTCCATTTAACGACACTTCATAAGGGGGTATACCTCCTGAAATAGTACCAATATTTATCATTCCATTGGCTTCTCCCTTACAGATGGGGTTTAAAACTTCAATGTCTGCATCTGCAATTACATCAGGAAGAATATTGACTTCAACGGAGTCTACACTTACACAACCTGAAATACCATGAATAACTTCCAGGTAATAGGTTCCAGCAGCTCCAACCGTAGGATTTAGTGATTGAGCATTTGAGACGATGACTCCGTTTTCAGTTGACCACCTGTATGTTCCACCAGCCAGATTGTCAATTATTCCTGTCAATTGAGCTTGGTTATCAATACAATCCAGGAATTGGTCTTCACCGGCATCTGCCATTCCAGATGCAATATTAATATCCACGAATATTGTATCAAGGTTAAGACAACCATTGATAGTATCAATCGATTCCAATATATAAGTACCAGGATCTTCGACTTCAAGTATCAAAGATTTTTCATTATTTATAATCTCACCGTTAGGATCATACCAGTTGAATATAAGGTTAGGTCCGTTATCTGATTTTGTAGCGTCAAGTGTGATGGTTGTATTTAAACAACTGAGAGGGTCAGGTGCCTCTATATCAACCCTGGGATATTCTTCAAGATCAGAAATATTAAGTGTGTTAAAAGAACTGCATCCTGTAATTGTATCAATAACCGTAAGGGTGACCATTCCGCTTTCATCAACTATGATGCTTTGACCTTCTGATTCCCTACCATCTTCGGTTGTCCACATATACATATTGTTTTCTTCCATTTCTGTGAAGAGTAAAATGCTTGTTACAACACAATCTAATATATTAGATGGATCAGCAAAAATCAATGCTGAAGGTTCATCCATAGATTCATTGACATTTACTTCAACCTGAGCTGATTCACAATTGGTAACCAGATCGGTGACTATCAAGTAATAAGTACCAATACTAGACACCGTGACAATCGGCTCTGTTGAAATGATATTTCCGGATTCATTCAACCAGGTATAACCAAGTGACACACTTCCTGTAGATCCGGAACCATCCAAGGTTGCCTCAGTAATTAGACAAGTTAACATTTGATCAGGTCCTGGATCGGCTACAGGAATATTCTCGTCAACTGTTACTTCTACACTATCCAGATCCGTACAGAGGTTATCGAAGAATGCTTCAGCATAATACCAACCCTCCTCAGCAGCTTCAATTGAATAAGCGTTTATTTGTGATCCACCCGGAGTAGTCCACACTACTGTTCCTTCAGTTGAGGTAGTAGCGCTTAGAGTCAACGAAGGATCTGCACATGTTAATATACCTCCTTGACCAGCATCAACAGTATCTACACATTCAGAGCAGGGATCTTGTGAGACAATGGTCTCTGTAAAACAGATGCCAGAGAGGTCTTCAATCAGAACTGTAATGTCATTGCCATCTGCAGGTAATTCATCAATTGTTATTTCCTCTCCGTATGCAAAAGGCCCATATTGGGTTCCTAATATCATTACATTGTATTGATTGCCTGAAGTATTGTTGGCATCTACTTGTATTGTTATAGAATAGGTGTCATCTTCAATGGTTGTTCCAGTTCCATTATCATTACATGATCCTATGATCACTTGTATAACATCAAGAGTACAGCCTGATGAACATGGTGCAGGTGGAGTAATGTTTATTTCTTTTGTACAACCTGGGTCAACCATATCAGTTATAGTAAATGAAAGTGGTCCATCACTTATGAGATATGGCCCAAATGTAGTTTCCTGACCATAGGAACCAGAGATATTCAAAGGATCATCTGCTATCCATCCAGAGGCAGTATTAATCCCGGAAATGTTAACTGTAAAGGTATATGTATCATCGCTAGGATCTGTTTCTGTACCATTATCATCACACACAGGAGCAGATACAATCGGATCATTTAGGTTACAATCATCAGAGCAGGGTGTAAGTGTGCCGAGATCTATGATTTGGTTACATTGATCAAATTCTGAATCAATAACCTCAAGAATCGTATTACTTGAATTGTCCGCTGGAAGATTAAATGTGATGTCCTCATTGTAAGTGTAAGTTCCAATAGTTAAACCATCATGTACTACATTATAGGTGCCATCCATGGATCCATTAATAGCGGTCACAGTTAATTCAACAATATAAAAATCATCATCTTGAATAAATCCTGTTCCGGCATCGTCACAGGTTGCGTTGTAATCCTGCACCGTGAGTATACAATCCGTAGAGCATGAAACGAGTTGAGAAGAAAATACAGCAGCAGAACAATCTTGATCATTATTGTCATGGACGATGATCTCATGTGTGAGGCCATCTGCTGGAATGATCACCTCGCTACGTACTCCATAGTTGAACTCATAAGAATCAGTACCATCTATAAGTACAGTGTAGTTACCATCAACCCCTTGATTTGTTACATCTATATCAAAAGAGATGGTATAGAAGTCATCAGAAGGATCGGTATTGGTGCCATTATCGTTACACTGTTCGGTTATATTGATAATGGAGAGTGAGCAATCATCAGAACAAGGTGTTAAGTCTATGTCCGTGACATCTGCGTTACAACCTGAAATGTCTTTATCTCTGACAGTTATAGATGCCGTTGAAGCATCTGCCTGCAGTACAATGACTGCAAGATTGTTATATGCTTCAGTAAGGACAACTTGTCCGTTAACCAATACTTCATATTGTGTGCTTCCATTAACGGCACTGACGTTGAAAGAGACTTCATAAAAATCATCAGAAGGATCGGTACCTGTTCCATTATCATTACATACCTGTGATATATCTGAAATTGTCAGATCACAGGTTGTTGAACATGGATCTAGTGGACCAACTGTTATTGTTTCGTTACAAGTATGATCATCAAGATCTCTAATAGTGAGATCTATGGATGATCCATCAGCAATAAGAGTAAAGGAAGCAGGTGAATCATAGTTAGCGGAAGCTATTACCTGACCTTCAGCAACTACTTCATAAGAACCAGAAGCGCCTCCATTTACTGCACTTGCTGTTAGGCTAATAGTATAAAAATCATCGCTTGCATCTGTATTGGTTCCATTATCATTGCAAGTAGAGGTAATTTCATCTATAGTGAGATCGCATTGATCAGAACATGGAATTAGAGCATCAAGGATGATTGACTCATTACAAGTTATTTCATCTTTATCTCTGACAGTCAATTCTGGCTGTTGTCCCATTGCAGGTAAGCTAAATTGTACTTCCGAATCATATGGTCCAGAAGCAATAATATTACCTTCAAAAACAACTTCAAATATTCCAGACGTTCCTGGATTTAATGCAGAAGCAGAAATTGTTATTTGATAGAAATCATCTTGTGGGTCACTTGGGCTTCCTCCATCAAAACATTGAATGGAATAATCATTTATGGAAAGATCGCATAGATCAGAGCAGGGCGTCATCTGTCCGAGGTCTATATTTTCAGAGCAGCCATTATCATCAACGTCTCTTACTGTTGCAGAGATGGCATTTCCATTTGCCGGAAGGTCAAAGGTTACATAATCACCATAAGAGCCAGTTACAATCCTTTGGCCACTAATCATTACTTCATATTGACCTGAACTTCCCTGATTAAAGGCTGATGCCTGAATACTAATCGTTATGAAGTCGTCATCAGGAAGACTCGGAGTACCGTTGTCATTACATAAGGTTGTAAAGTCATCAATAGTCAGATCACAAGTTGTTGAACATGGATTGGCACTGCCAAAAGGTATGTTCTCATTACAAGACATATGATTTACATCTCTAACCAAAGCAGAAACTTCTCTTCCATCTGCTGGTAAAGTAAATTGAGCATCTGTATTATACGCCGCAAGTGCTACCTGTTCATCTTCAACAATTACTTCATACATATTATCCGGGCCAGGATTGATGGCAGAAGCACGTATGGTATAGTTAATGAAATCATCATTAGGTTCAGTCTCTGTATTGTTATCATTGCACTCGGACTGAGCCGATTCAATAGTGAGGTCACATTCATTGGAGCAGGTGGTAAGAATATCTGTGGTGAATGAATCAGAACATGTTGAAAGGTTAAAATCTTCAACAGTAATCACGTGTGATTGTCCATCAGGAGAAAGGGTGATTTCAGCCTGTGTACCATAATCAAAACTCCTTAATATATTTCCATCTACTAATACTACATATTGGTTAAGTACTCCATTGTTGACCACATCAATATCAATGGTTATACGGATAATATCATCACTTGCATCTACAGGAGTATTATTGTCATCACAAACGATATCATATGAGATGATATTCAGATCACATTCATCAGAACACGTTATAAGATCCTCAGTGATATGTGATGTCTGGCACATATTGTCTTCTGTGTCTCTTACAGTTATTTCATGTGATTGTCCATCCGCCGGAATTTCAAAGTCAAGGACTATTCCATATGTTCCGGAGACAATTAGTTCTCCATCAACTAAAAGATCAAATGAATTGTTGGAGGACCCGTTAGATGCTCCTGTCAGAATTGAAAAGGAATAGAAGTCATCAGAGCCATCTGTTGGAGTTCCCGCATCGTTACATGCAGAATCAATTTCATAAATAATTATTAAACATTCATCAGAGCAAGATTTTAAAGCACTTGTTGACATCTGAGCCATGCATGTCTGATCATCTAAATCAAATACAACTATGTCATGATTAATCCCATCTGCACCAGATGTTATAAGGGCATCACTGCCATAGTCATATTCACCTATGAAGTTACCATCAAACTCTACAACGTATTTATTACCTAATCCAGGATTGATTACAGTAGGAGTAATTGTAATTTCATAATAATCATCTCCAGAGTCAGATGGAGTATCGTTATCGTAGCATACTTCCGTGATATTAAAGTCCAATTGACATTGATCAGAACAAGTAAAGAGTGGCTCTGTAATCATAAGCTCTTCACAGCCATCAATATCAGAATCTACAACTCTAATGTTATGAGTTAATCCATCTGAAGGTAATTGCCCATTGAAGTCTTCTCCGTAAGGTGTGGTACCTAACAGATTGTCGCCATCGTAAACATCGTACAATCCTGATGTCCCTCCATTAACAACTGAAGCATTAATAATGAGGTCATAAAAGTCATCGGATGCATCGGAAGGAGAATTGTTATCATTACAAGTCAGAGTAAACAGATCAATGGTTAAGTCACATGTTGTGCTACAAGAGATCAGCGATTCAGTACTGTATATTGCTGAGCAGCCTATAATGTCTGTATCTCTGACTTCTATTGTGTGACTCTGTCCGTCAGCTGGAATTTCTAAGCTTCCTGTTACAGTATATGAGTGTGTGCTCTCATATTGATTGTCTACCCATATTTCATATGTTCCTGAAATTCCACTGTTTAATGCTTCTATAGTTATATCTACACTATAAAAATCATCATTGCCATCTGTAGGTGTACCATTATCAGAACATACAAGAGAAATGTCAATAATATTGATCTGGCACTCATCTGAACATGAATTGAATATTGAAGTTACTTCATCATCATTACATGTAGGATCGTCGGCATCTACAACTCTTATATTATGATTGGTTCCGTCAGCAATAAAGTCAAATGAATAAGGTGTAGAATAATCTGAACTACCTACAAGAACTCCGTCTATCAACACATTATACATTCCCGTATTACCTGGATTGCTAGCCTCAGCATTCACGGTAAGAGTATAGTAATCATCGGAAGGGTCTGAAGGTGTACCATTATCATTACATGTTTCATCATAGGATATAATGGTTAAAGCACATTCGTCAGAACAAGGTGTCAATGAATCTAGATTTGTATTTATAGAACAATCAGTTAAGTCCGCGTCCTGTATCATTAATTGATGAGTCATTCCGTCAGCAGGAAGATCAAAGATTGCAATGTTGTTATAGGCAAATTCTCCTATCTCCACTCCATCCACAAAAACTTTAAATAGACCGCTAGTTCCTGGGTTGTAACCAGTTATCTCTAACGAAACAGTGTAATAGTCATCTGATGAATCAGTTGGGGTTCCATTGTCGTAGCAATCAGTGATAATACTATCAATTGATAACAAACAGTCACCGGAGCAAGTAGAGAGTTGAGGTGTCTGAGTAGTTTCAAAGCAGGTAGGATCATCAGCATCTTCAATTCTCAAGCTATGAATGATTTCATCGGCATCATGTGTAAAAGTGAAATCGGTTGTATATGCAGCTGTCCCTATTAGGTCATTATCCATATATACATTATAATTACCTGATGGACCTCCATTTAATGATGAAGCATTAATGGTAAAAGTGTAATAGTCATCTTCCGGATCAGAAGGTGTACCATTATCATTACAGACTGCCTGGAATAGGTCTATTGAGAGATCACATACTGTAGAACAATTATTCAACGGACCAATAAGCTCATCTACTTCACATGTAGACTCCACAGAATCAGTAAAGGACAGATTGACGCTTTGGCCATTAGCAGGTAGAATAATCGATCCTCCAATACCGTAATCAAAGGTTCCTGAATCTATTCCATCTACAAAAAGTATAAAACTACTGCTAGCATTGACAGCTGCAGCATTAAACGATACAGTATAAGTATCATCGGAAGGATCTGAAACTGTTCCATTGTCATCACAGACTGTTGATACCTGTGTAATGGTTACTTCACAAGTACTTGAACAACTACTTAAGGGTCCTATTGAAGTTGTGTAATTGCAAGTTGTTTTTTCTGAATCGTGGATTTCAATAGACAAAGTACTGTTATTGGCATCCATTGATATTTCATGATCTTCATCATAATCGAATGTTCCTTGAGAACTTCCATCGATTAATAATACAAATTGTCCAACAGCACCACCATTTAATACACTGGACCTGAAGCTAATTGTATAAAAATCATCACTAGGGTCTGTTTCAGTCCCATTGTCGTTACAATCAGTATTGAAATACTCGACAGACAACAAGCATTCATCAGAACAAGAATCAAGAATACCGATATCAACCAAGTCCCAGCAAGAGTTGTCATCGGAATCATAAGCACTAATCTGTACAGATTGGCCATCAGCAGGAATTGTAATGGTTCCTCCTAAACCATAAGTAAAGATTCCTTCAGAAGTACCATTTACCTGGACTTCATAAGTATTAGAACTTCCTCCTAGAACAGCATCTGCATTGAAAACAACAGTGTAGAAATCATCTGATGGATCTGAGGGTGTATTGTTATTATTACAAGTTACACTATTGATATCTAATGTAAGGATACATGTATTGGAACACGGAGTTAGTGGTCCTATTTGCTCGCTTATTTCACAAGATGGATCGTCAGAATCAGCAATTTGCAATGAAAGAAGATTTCCGGTTGCCAATACATCAAATGATGAAAGGCTACCATAAGTATATGATCCGTAAGGAATTCCATCAATGGTTAAGTTGTAGGAATTAGAAGATCCTGGAACAGAAGCATTAACCAGAATTTCTATGGTATAAAAATCATCAGAAGGATCACTTTCAGTACCATTATCATAACAGTTATAGGATAGTTGATCTACAGTTATCGAATTACCGGGTTCGATGTCAATTATCTCGATAATCTCACAATTAAAATCATTAGAGATGGTCAAAGTGTATTGTCCACTTGAAAGGCCTGTAAATTGCGGGTCTGTTTGTGGTGTATCTCCGTTTAAACTATATGTTGTTGCGTCTCCATTCTGATTAGTAATAATAATTGATCCATCATTTGCACCAGAGCAAGTCTCATTGTTGATTTCAATAACCACATCAGGAAGTGGGTCAACAATTAATTCAACTTGAGCAATATCCTTACAACCTGCAGAAGATACAACACTAGCATATATCAATTGATAATCAGGAGTAGTATTTACAAAATCTGTAGATAATGGATTGTTATCATTAGCGGCATCTTCTTCAGTTTCATAGAATTGAACGGTTACATTATTTAATGATGATATTTCCTCGATAATTGAAGCTAAGTTGAATGAAATGAAACCATCATTATCATCATCGCACAAACTATATACGACGGCACCGGCAATCGGAGTCTGCACAATAGTGAGCTTAACAGCAGTTCTTACAGGACTTTCACATTGATCATCCACATCACTTACTGCCGCCACATAATAGGTGTAAGTACCTGGTGTTGTCACAGTAGGGGTGTATGTAAGTCCTTCATGAAGCAAAGTACCTGCATTGGGGGCATCATACCACTTAACTGATTCTATTACACCTACTGTTACCGATAGTTCAGGAGTGATCTCTCCTTCACAAATTACCTTGTCACCACCTGAAACAGGTGAAAGAACTTCAGGGCATTCGCAATTAGGTGGATCAATGACAACAATTGTATTACAGTCAGTAATTGGATCCAAGGCATCAATTTCCAGTGATTCATTTACAGGAATATCATAAATCCGATATGACTCATTACCTAAGAATTCAATTGTCCCTCCCGTATGAAATATGGTAGATTGATCAGAGGTAAAGTGAACTTCATAGAATGATAAGTTTTGACAAGTTACTTGAGTAACTGTAATAGTAGGAGCCTGTTCTACTATTACCTCGAGTAATGTTTCCGTGTCTTCACAAGGACCATCTCCATTAATTATAAAAGAATAAATGTATGTCCCTGCTTCGATACCTAAAAAGCTTACATCAGTGGCATCAGTAAGGTTTACTCCGCTTCCATCATTATCTATCCAGGTACCAACTGTGTTGGACGGGAGGCGGATCAAATTGAAGAAATTAAGTGAAGTGTTATCATTTCCATCATTACATACTGTTACAAATTCATCATCTCCTCTGATGGTTTCTTCAAAGATTTGAATATTGAATACAGCAGTATCCTGGGGACATACGGTATTTAATGTTGTTATATATAAGACGATATAGTTACCTGCAGTTATACCATGAGCTTCAAGTATGCCCGTCCCTGGATTAAATCCGGTTAAACCAGAATCTGCTTCCCAGTCTCCCTGGTCGGCATTTGGATCCAATAGGTCATTGAAATTTATTACCGTTCCTTCAATATTACACAATTGGACATCGCTGCCGTTACCGGCAAATGGAACTTCATCAACAGAAATTTCCAGAATTGCTACTGCTGTACAACCGTTAGCATCTGCTGATACATAAATTGTCTGGTCAGAAGAAGGTTGAAGAACAGTATCATTGATTTGATTTCCAGAGGAAGCAGGTAAAGCACTATGAAAAGTAATTGTTGCTCCTGTATTATTATTATCTACAATATTGACTGAAAGAAGATCAATAGTTTCCCCTAGGCATATGGTAGGTTGAGATGGGATAACTAGCTCCGGTAATGGATTGACTGTTATTGTAAACGCCTCAATATCTTCACAACCATTGGCTACAGCCTTTATGTAATAGGTAGTGGTGGTTGATGGAGTTACATTCAGATCTGTAATCACTGTTGATCCATCAGTTGGTAAACCATTATGGAAAGTAATAACTGGACCTGTAGAATTTAAGTCTGTTATGTTGATAGATCCAAGGTTAAATGATTCTCCATCACATATGGTAATTGATTCTGGATCCAATGTAATATCTGGTCCTGGTGTTATGTCTATTCTTTGTGTATGAGTTAGGGTTTCACCTGTACAAGCATGATTGAATGTCCATATGTATTCTACATATCCATCATGTTGAATACTTACTCCTGAGGCAATACCTTCAATTCCACATGCACCCGGGATACCATTGGTGTAATCAAGATCCTCTAATGGAGGGAGATCGTCTCCACAATCAATAGTAATATCTACAGGCGGATTTATAAAATCTGGGTCTTCACTTGGATTTACGGTAATGGTTTGAGTATGTGAAATGGTGTAGTCACAGAGATTGGCAACCTCCCAAGTCACGTAAATGTAACCACCACACGCATTATAATCTTCTGTAATAGCTGGAGGTACTGTTCCAGAAATTTGACAGTTACCACTTTCACCATTAGAATAGGTGAGCTCATCAAAAATTAAACTCTCCGCATCAATACAGGAAACAGCAAAATCCTGTGGTTTATTCAGAAAGTCAGCTTGTTGAGGTGGAATAACTTCTACCATTTGAGTTTGGCTATACTCTGTCCCACAAAAATCTGTGTAATTCCATGTGACTGTTATAGTGCCACCACAGGAGTTATAATCTTTAATGACAGTTGGTAGTACCAATTCAGAGATAGTACAACTTCCGATTTGGCCATTTGAAATGAGAATACTAGGGAAAGAATATGCCTCTGCTTCATCACAATTTAATTGGATGGAAGGTTCAATAATAATATCCCATGAGGGTTCAGATGGAGGATTTACTGTGATATACTGTTGCTCGATATTGTAGTATCCGCATTCATCTTCGATGATATAAGACCTGGTAATGGTCATTCCCGAACATATATCACCTTCAATATCTTCTTCCATAGAAATAAACACATCGCCACAATCATCACTACCTGTCATAACAGCTGGTTCAGGAATTTCATCACATGAAACAGTCACATCGAATGGAATGTCCATATCAAATTCTGGATCTTCATTAATGATATCAATTCTCTGGATGCATGAATGGGTATTTCCACATTCATCTGTGAGGATAAATTCTATATCCTCGTGAGTAGGACAAGATGGATCTGATGGAGGAATTTCAGCAGTTACACTATAGTCATAATCACAATGTACGGTTACACCAATTCCATTGTTATAATCAACAAGGAGATTATTTATAGCTTCCACCATTCCTGAATAACAAGTGACCTCTATTGGAGCTAAACATTCAATTTCAGGTTGTTCCAATTGAATGTAGTATGTATAAGTCCAATCATATGAATGACCTGCACAATCCGTATAATTCCATCTATAAAAAATTTCACCTTCACACTGAGGAATAGCAGAAATCACAGGGCCAGTAGGTGTAATTTCATTGCCACAGAAATCAAAGACCGTGGGAGGTGTAGGTTCAAAAGCTTCACTTGAACAATTAATGTTCTGTTCTTCATCCTGAGGTGGGTCGAAATCAGGGATATTAATGATATAAATGAAATTCCAATCATGGGTATTACCATCACAATCGGTGTATACATATGTATAAGTTACACTACCGTTACACTCAGGAATCTGAGTTATAGTAGGACCTGAAGGAATCAGTTCATTACCACAGTAATCTTCCACATAAGGGAAAATAGGTTCGATAATATCAACATGGCAATCAATAGCTAATGATTGATCATCTGGAATACTGAAGTCTTGAATTGAAACAATAAATGTATAAGTCCAATCGTGAGAATTACCGATACAATCTGTATAGGTCCAAGTGTAGTCAATGGACCCATTACAATCTGGAGAATCAGAAATGATAGGACCCTCAGGATCAATTAAATTATCACAATTATCTACAACAACCGGTGGAATGGGTACAAACGCCTCATCAACACAATTAATTATTGAATTTTCATTAACTGGTAAAGAGAAATCTAGAATAACAATATTATAGGTGAAGTTCCATTCATGCATATTCCCATTACAATCTTCATATTCCCACGTATATACAATTGATCCTTCACATTCCGGATATTCAGATACGGTCGGTCCGATTGGATCTATGTTAAAGCCACAAAAGTCAGATACATTTGGTGGGATTGGTTCGATAGCTTCAACTTCACAATTAATGGTTCTTGACTGATTGGCAGGCATGACGAAATCAGGCATTTCAATGGTAATGGTATGAATCCAATCATGCATATTTCCTTCACAATCAGTGTAAGTCCATGTATATACAATATCGCCATCACAGTTAGGAATCGTTCCTTCAAATGGACCTTCTGGTATGATTGTATTACCACAGGCATCCTGAACAGAAGGTGGTGTTGGTAAAATTATGTCTGCATAACATTCCACTGTTTGAGTAGTTGGAGTTGGAATGGTGAAGTCAGGAAAATCAATGGTAATGGTATATATCCAATCGTGTGAGAAACCAGCACAATCTGTATAAGTCCATGTGTAGCTTACATCACCATCACAGGATGGAACTGCAGATTCTATTGGTCCAACAGGTGTTATAATATTTCCACAATCATCAGTAACTGAAGGAGGGGATGGCAAACTAATATCTGCATAACAATTGACCGTGATGAATTCATCATCAGGCATGATAAAATCTTTTCTGATTATGGTAGCAATGAATTCCCAATCATGCGTGTTTCCTTCACAATCAGTATAAGTCCAGGTGTATGTTATGTCTCCTTCACATGATGGAACCGCTGATTCTACAGGTCCGGAAGGGATGAGGTCATTTCCACAATCGTCCATAACTTCAGGAGGGTCCGGAAGTATGATAGAAGCATAACAATCAAATGTCTCAAATTCAGAAATAGGCACAATGAAATCTTCTCTTTCTATGGTTACAGTGTGTACCCAATCATGCGTATTTCCTTCACAATCAGTGTAAGTCCAGGTGTAAGAAATGTCACCCTCACAAGTAGGGACAGCAGATTCTACAGGTCCTATTGGAATTAATTCTACTCCACAATTATCTTCTGCATAAGGAGGATCTGGAAGCACAATGTTATCATAGCAGCTGATGGTTTCAGAAGTGTATGCAGGTAAGGTAAAGTCTTCATATTCTATAGTGATGATGTGAGACCAATCATGTGAGTTTCCTTCACAATCGGTGTAAGTCCAGGTATAAGTGATGTCTCCTTCACAAGTAGGGACAGTAGATTCAACTGGTCCAGTAGGAATAAGTTCTACTCCACAATTATCAAATACAATGGGAGGTGCTGGTAAAAATATATTTTCATAACAATCAACTGTACCGGAAGTATTTGCTGGAACAGAGAAATCTTCATATTCAATGGTCACAGTATGAGTCCAGTCATGTGTATTTCCTTCACAATCTTCATAATTCCAGGTATAAATTATATCCCCTTCACAATCGGGAGGGGTAGTTTCATCCGGTCCTGTAGGAATGATAATATTGCCACAAGCATCAGAAACTGATGGAGGTGCAGGCAGTACAATGTTATCATAACAATCCACGGTTACAGAAGTATTGGCTGGGACTGTGAAATCTTCTCTTTCGATGGTTACAGTATGCACCCAATCGTGTGTATTTCCATCACAGTCTGTGTAGGTCCATGTATAAGTTATATCCCCTTCGC
>JABDLO010000482.1 GCA_013002995.1 Saprospiraceae bacterium
ACCCTGGAGAAAGTTGGGGAGGCGGATATATGGAATTAGAGACAACAAAGGACTTAAGTGAATATACTCATTTAAATTTTTCACTCATCCTTCCGGAAACATTTGCAGATGCCGAAATTAAATTAGAAAGTCCATCAACTAATGCCGCAGTTTTCCTAAGGGACTATGTCGGTACAGAGGTGAGTGAAGGATTTCAGGAATTCAGTATTCCACTATCCGATTTCAACGGATTAGATCTTAGCCAATTATCTATCCCATTTTCTACCTGGAATCCAACAGATGATAGCCAGAATTTTACCCCTGGCACCGTTTTTATAGACCGGATTTATTTTTCCAAATAAACGGCTGGGTTTTCCATTGTCAAAAATCGATTTCTAAGAATATATTAATGAGAATAACTTAAGGATAATTTGCTTATTCAGAAGTAGATTTTTTTTCATAAATCCTTACATAATCGACCTCAAGTTTCTGTGGCCATATATCTTCAGCAACTCCTTCAACTCCTCCCCAGTTTCCACCGACAGCTAAGTTCATGATCAGGTAAAATCTCTGATCAAATGGCCATTCATTAAAGGTTTTATGCTCATTATGGAATGAAAAATAGTGGTTATCGTCAACAAACCAATCAATCTTATCAGCGGACCATTCAATGGTGTAAGTTTTAAAACTGCTTTCCGCATCGGGATAAAATGCTGAATTTCCAACGTGAGTATTTATACCATGGTTATAGGCTTTTGTATGAACGGTGCCGAAAATAGAATCTGCTTGATAGCCAACATGTTCCATGATATCGATTTCACCACTTTCAGGCCAACCACCATAATTCCAATCTGTGGACAACATCCAAATTGCAGGCCAGGTCCCTCTACCAGAGGGGAGCTTTGCCCTGACTTCAATCCTGGCATATTTCCAATCTGCCTTACCTCTAGATATAAGTCTTGCTGATGTAAATTCTTTGTTGCCTTTCTTCTCTTTGTGAGCCTCAATTATTAGCTTCCCATTTGATACTCTTGCATTTTCAAGGCGCTTTTTGGTATAATATTGTAATTCATTATTTCCCCATCCACATACATGAGGACATCCGTCACCATGATCATAGTTCCATTTAGTAGAGTCAGGAAGACCATCAATTTCAAATTCATCATTCCATACTAAATGATATCCATCAGAAGAAACCTCTTTGACTTCTGATTTAGTCTTTGTACCGGCACAAGAATTAAAATAAAATATTAAACCCATGCCAGAAATTATACTGAGCATGAATAATCCCAATCTATTGAATGGCTTATTTGTTGATTTGTTTCCTTTGATATTTTGCATTGCTTCGCACTATAAATTATACCCAGGCACTTTTCACTTGAGGTTACTGATCCACTTTAATTAATCGATATAGGTAAGTTGTTCCATCTTCTAACTCTAAGCGTAAATAATACAATCCACTAGGGAAGTGATTTATATTGATCACTTCCCTTACCGTGGATTGAATGCCATATCTTTCTGACAAAACCAGGTTTCCTATATTATTGTAAACTTTTGCTGTGAGATTATGAGGAATTCTAAATTGTCCTTCTATATTGACGATCCCATTACTTGGAACAGGGAATACCTTTAAATAGGTAGAATCAGATGTTTCAGGTTCATCATTTAGTAAAAAATCCATCCAATTTAAATTAAATGGAGTATGGGTTATTTCCATCAGAAGTGTATATCTCCCTTCAGGTAAGTCAGCTTCAAAGGTATGAGTGGTCCAGTTCTGCCAACCCCCGGTCGCATCAAACCTAAAACTTCCTATAGATGATTTTTCACCATCTCTATCAATTAAAGAAAGTTTGAGACCTCCTCTCGCACTTTGACTAGCTGTCCTGAAAGAAATCGTATAACTTCCTGCCTGTTTAATGTTGACCTTATATTCCAGATAGTCATTTACGTCGAGATATCCAATATTCTTACCTCCCCCAGCGTCAGTTGTGTTTTCAAGTTGAATCCCTGATTGCAAAAAATAATCTTCAGCTTCAATTTTTCCTGGAATACTGTAATGAGTAGTAAGAGTGTTTTTTACTAATTCATTTAAAAATGAAAGTAATACTGTTCCGTCTGTACTTTTAATATTATCCCCTTGATAAGAGACTTTTAAAACATCATCGAAAAGGAGTGGGTCAGTTACATTGATGTACAAGATCCTCCCATTAATTTCATCTTGAGTAGTAGAGATACCCTCTATTTCTTTTCCATTGACAGTCAACTTAAATCCATTTAAATTTTGTGGAAGTGGGCCATCTATCGCTTTATTAAAATTTAATTGTATGGTATTTTCATCCAGTGTAATTGCACTTATAAAGGTTGTTGACACAGTGGTTGAAGACCCCTGATAAACAAAATCAAAACTACTAACATTAAATCCTTCTTGATCAGCATAGAATATGATTTTTTTATCTGTCGAATGTAGTACAACATTTGGTACTGTAACTGTCGTCCAGTTTTGCCAGCCTCCGGAAGAATTTACTGTAACAGGATCAATCAGATCTGAAGAACCGGATTTAAAATGAAATCGCCCTCCAGACACACCTGCAGCCAGTCTTACCTTGACATCGTAAACCCCATCCAATTCAACTTCTACATCATATTGCATCCACTCATCCTGATCTATCCACCCTACATTGTAACCATTGCTGTTTACATCATCACTACATACCTCAATATCTACGCCGTCATTTCTATATATCCAACCATTGTTCCACGCTGTGTAGGTTCCCGTCGATACATGATAATTGGCAACTTCATTATCAGAGTAAGCAGAGCCAATTACCCCCATATCAAAATCCGTCGCATATACTATCCCAGGAATTATTTGAGTATTGAAGGGGATTGCTTCATCAGAGTATACCTGGCGAAACATAGCGTCTATAACATCTTTCTGAAATACACAATTTTCTATCCGGGTGTCTTCAGCAAATTGCATCAATGCAGAAGTTGCAAATTCTCTTGTAGGTTTTACTCCTTGTCCTTTCCAGTAATTTAACAATGTTTCATATTCTTCTGATTTCACAATGGAGAGTGGTCCAGAAATAGATTCAACTTTTTTCATGGGCCACCAAGCCCACCCTATGTTATTTTCTTCTAATAGTCTGATTGCATCTCTAAACCAGACATTAGAATTTTCACCACTTTCACCTAAGTACAATGGAATATCATATCTTTCTCTAAGATCTAGCACCCATTGTATAGACGCCTGGTCATTGATAGACCAATATTTATGAGGAGCATAAACCATATTATCATCCCAGGGTGGAGTAAGACCTGTAAAATCATTAGCAAACCAATTCCCTTCAATGAATAGAATATGATTTTGATCAATGGAGCGTATGGTATCCGTAAGTTCCTTATAAAGGTCAGCAAGCATTCTATTACCAGGTAAATCCCAATTGGTTTCATTGAGCAGGTCATAACCTGCTACCCAAGGT
>JABDLO010000488.1 GCA_013002995.1 Saprospiraceae bacterium
CAGGTGTACCGCATGACAGGGTAGCCCAGGGATGGGGAGGTAAGATTGCAGATATGATGTATGCTTGTAATAACAATCAGAACATCTCACTTAATGTTTCACTTTCAGGATCTAATCTATATCAGACAGGAAATGAAAGCATAGAGTTTGCAATCGATGCATATGGAGGAAGTACAACCATTAATGGATATGGCGAAGAATGGCAATTCAGTGAAATGAGAACTCAAGCCATCGATAATATGATGGATGCCTATTACAATGACATGTTTAAGAAATCATTCATAGACATTGTCAAAGTAGGTAAAGAAGGAGCGGAACAATTCAACGAGGCCATCGAATCTGTTGATCTGAATACATCATTCACTGATAATTATTTATCACAGAGTTTCAATATGGTTGCTAAGACCATAGCAGCTCGGTCTTCACTCGGAATGTCTAGACAGATCTTCTTTATCAATTACGGAGGATGGGATCATCATGATGAAGTATTAGATGCCCAGGAAGCAATGCTCACAGAAGTAGACACTGCACTTGCCGAATTTAACGCCGCTATGAAAGAACTGGGTGTGTTTAATGATGTCCTGACATTCAGTATGTCGGAGTTCGGTCGTACTCTCACGTCCAACGGAAATGGTACAGACCATGCATGGGGCGGAAATGTATTTATGATGGGTGGCGATGTACAAGGACAGAGTGTGTACAATGGTTATCCTGACCTGGGATTAAATACAAATATCGAAATAGGTGGAGGAGTATTGATTCCTTCTATGTCAGTTGATGAGTACTTCAGTGAAATCGCGCTGTGGTTTGGGGTGCCTTCTTCAGAATTGGTCACCTTATTCCCTAATATCGGTAACTTTTATTCTCCCGGCTCCGGAAATCCCATAGGATTTCTGAATCTCTAAACCACTTGCTTCAGTATGAATGGGTAGTAAGTGACGGTCAATCCCTCACGAGTGTCACATTTTAATAACCCGGAGTTTGGATTTGAAATTTACCGGTAGGTAGATTCACAACCACTCTTTTATACACGTCGCAATGAAAAAACTCTTTCTATTCCTCGTAGGCATTACAATGTATTTAAGCATGGATGCCCAGATGTATCACGATAATAGGCATGGCACCAATTATAACGATGCCTGGATTTCATGTAACACGCTCGCCAGCCCCAATCCCGACAGAGGTGATGGTCACTGGATCATGTATGATCTGAGACACCCATATGATCTCTTTCAATTTACTTTCTGGAATCTTAATGACGCAGAACGACTGGAGGATGGAGTACAGAATATCATCATCGATGTATCCAATAATGGGAATGATTGGTCAGAAGTAGGTAACTACACCATTCCGAGGTCTGATGGTTCAGCATTTTACAAGGGAGTAAATGCCATTGACCTCAACGGAATGACCGCAAGGTATGTGTTACTGACTGCTACAAGTAATTATGGAGGAAACTGTTATGGTCTGAGTGAAGTAAAATTTGGCGTTAGTGAAGCTTCCCTACCTGTGACGCTGGTTGATATCAATGCAGAATGTATAGATAAAGGAGTTGCAATCAATTGGACAGTAACATCAGAATACAACAACGAGTCCTATACATGTCAGTATAGTATAGACGGACTTAGCTGGACCGATATCGGATCGATAGCCGGTGAAAACAAAGCTGAAGAAAATAAATATCGATATGTCCACAATGAAGCACCCTTCGCAAATACTTACTATAGAATTGTTCAGAAAGATTATGATGGAAGCCTCACCTATTTTCCGGTTGTTAAAGCAGATTGTTCCGATGAATTAAAAACATTCTCAGTTTTCCCTAATCCGGTAGCTTCAACTGCTGTGATCACATTTTCAGATATTAATTCTGAGCAAAAACGCTTTAGAATTACTGATGCCATGGGAAGAAACATCAGGTCCGGTCAAGTCTCAGGTACGGAAGTAAAGTTGGAGTTATCCGACTTATCACCCGGCACCTACTTCATTACTATTGGAGAAGGAAATGTCCAATACCGAGAGAAGATCATTAAGTTATAAAGTTCTTATGATTGTAGAGTCTGAAGGATACCTGGGAAAGCATTATCCATTCATTTAAGGTTATCTCAATACTCCTTTTATTCTTAGAGGCTTTAATTCTTTAATTTCAAAGTAGATCGCCATCAACATGGATAGCGTCAGGTAAGTTGCTACCAGGATGGAACCATACGATACAACGTTATCAATACCATACCATCCTCCCTGCCAGTAAAGGAGTGAAAATCCGCATAACACTTTTATCAACTCAGTGATGACTGCATACTTACTTCCATCCATCAGGGTCGTATATGCAAAGATTGAAATGAAGAGAAATAAACCGTAAAGCAACATGCCAGGTAGTGTGACCTCAGCGATATTATTAAATAAATAAAGCATGAGGACGACATGGATCACCAATTGAGCCCAAGACCACGTTTTAATGGGATTGGACAGGTGGGTATCATATTTTTTTTGTTCATAGACATCTTCTATGCTATCTACAGGAAAAGCGTTCATTACATCCTTTGGTCGCCAGCCCGTAGGCATAAACCACACTCTTATTTTATCCCACCATGATTGCGTCCTCCAGGCATCTTTTACCAATAGCCAGAAGTGTTGAAAATTTATTAAAATAGGATTCCAGGTTGACACTGCACGTTTCACTCCATAAACCGGAGGCACATCTTTCATCTCTTCTTGAAATGTACCGAATAGCTTGTCCCACACAATGAAGACCTGAGAGTAGTTTTTATCCAGGTATTCCGGATTGATGGAATGATGAACCCGATGATGTGATGGAGTCACAATGATATACTCCAATATCCCCATCCGGTCAATGAGTCGGGTATGGTACCAAAACTGAGCGAATAAATGCAATGGAGCCACAATTCCGATTACTTCAGTAGGTACTCCAACCAGTGCCATAGGGATGAATAAAAAAGTGAATATGGCAAATATGTTGCTGATGCTCTGTCTTAGGGCACACGCAAGATTAAACTCTTCACTGCTGTGGTGGATGATGTGGCGATTCCAGAAAACATTGATCTCATGAGACCAGCGATGGGACCAGTAGCCGGCAAAATCCAACCCTATGAATGCAACTACGTACATCCATAACTTGGATTCAATCTGATAGATGGCGAGATATTCAACCATCCAATTATAGGAAATGATGACCACTGATAATCCGAGTACATCTTTGGTGGTATTGGTTAATCCACTGCTGAGGCTGGAAATGGTATCCAGGCTTCTATTGGTAGTTATTCCTTTATAATAGCCTGCAATCCACTCAATTGTTATCAACACCACAAAAAATGGGATAGCAAAATTAAGTACCTGAGCGTAACTTTCCATTCAGCAAAGTTAAAGAAAACAGAAAATATTTTTTGAATCAGATCTTAAAGTATCACAATTACAATGAACCATGAGGTCTACTTTTTAGTAAGATTTGTTAATTTCAAGAGATGAATCCCGCTTCTTCCAGAAAATTAGTAGCTATTCTTTTTGCAGATATAAAAGGGTATACCTCCCTAATGCAACGCAATGAGCATTTGGCTATGGACATGCTGGAAAAATACCAGGACGCTTTGAAAATTCAGGTTGAAAAAAATAGTGGCGAGATCGTAAAAAATTATGGGGATGGAAGCATTTGTTTATTCCCAACTGCTAATGGGGCCCTGGCTTGTGCAAAGGAGCTTCAGTTAAAAATTAAAAATGAAGTTCCTCTTAGAATAGGTCTTCATCTAGGGGATATTATATTTAAGGGTGATGATGTATATGGGGATGCATTAAATATCGCTTCCAGAATTGAATCAATGGGCGTCTCCGGAAATGTATTGCTTTCACAATCGATGCACGATAAAGTGAAGAATCAACCAGGTTTTTCGTTTCAGTTGTTAGGTAAATTTGCTTTCAAGAATGTTGAGCTACCATTGGAGGTTTATGCTCTAACAAATGATGGTATTATAGTACCAAAAAAGAATCAATTATCAGGAAAATTCAATCAATCTCGTATAACAATTCCAAAGCTGTTGTTATGGATTTTGCCAATCTTGGTATTGAGTATCATTTTCTTTATAAATTATTCTGATCTACGAGAAGATGAACCGGTTTTTGATGTTGCGGCTTATTCAAATTCTATTGCGGTATTACCATTTAAGGATCTTTCTGAAACTCAAGATCAAAAATACCTGGGATATGGCTTGTCTACAGAAATCATCAATCTATTATCTAGGGTACCCCAACTAAAAGTTATTGGTAGGACCTCTTCATTTGCATTTGAAGGGAAGGATATTGATATTAGGAAAATCGCTGATTCACTGGATGTGAATTTTGTATTAGAAGGCACAATACGCAAAAATGACAAGTCCCTAAAAATTGATATTCAATTGATTGATGGTGCAACAGGAAAATCTGTGTATTCTGAAAACTTTACAGAAGACATCAACAATTTATTCCAAACTCAGGAAAGAATTGCTATACGCACCTGCAATAAGTTAAAAATCTCAATTGCCAATAATGCAATGAAATCTTACAAAGAGCCCTCCATTCAAGCTCATTTACTTTATTTACAAAGTGATTATTTACGTACCACATCATTCCACCAGGAATTGGACAAGATGGAAGAATTGCTTCTTCGTGCTTATCAATTGGATTCAACATATATACCTGTTTTGAATGGGTTATCAGATGTCTATCTCTTCAAAGCCCGTTATAATAAAATGGATAAAGATGCAGCCGGAGTAAAGATGCTTCAATATATTGAAGAGATGGGTAACTTGGATTCCACATCCTACTACACATTATTCTCTGAAGCAATGTACAACCTGGATTTCGAATCTAATCTTGAAAAAGTATTTACCAATTTAAATAAGATTTCATTAACCAGTGATATGAATATTCTTGTAATGAGCGGATCAGGTTATTATATAGGATTAAACGACATCGATCGCGGTATATACATGGTGGAAAAAGCACTCGAAAGAGATCCTCTTTACCCTTGGAATTATCTCAATCTGGGATATTTATATTATATGAATAAGGATTTCGATCATTCTATGAAAATGCTCTTTAAGTATTCTGAAATGGCTGATACCAGGAACTATTCAGATATGTATAGTTTGATTAAAAGTTTAACAGGTGACATTGAAGAAGCATTTGCTTATGCTAATGAGATAAAGGATGAGGGCTTAAAGATGTATTCCAAGATGATAGCCCACTATTATAATAATGACACCAATAACTTTAAAGCATTTATGAATAACCTCAAAGAAAAATTCCCAAACTTAACTATAGAGATAGCCGAAGCACATTCATTGAATGGAGAGGTAGACCTTGCATTTCAATTACTTGAACAAGCTTATAAGAATCAGGAATTTTATGCTTTATCAGGCATTAAATACAATCATTTTCTAGAAAATCTTCATTCTGATATTCGTTGGAAAGAATTTTTA
This sequence comes from Saprospiraceae bacterium, assembly GCA_013002995.1. Lineage (GTDB taxonomy): Bacteria > Bacteroidota > Bacteroidia > Chitinophagales > Saprospiraceae > JABDLO01. Next base: position 5,469 of record JABDLO010000488.1, read on the forward strand.
ATAAAAGTAGGTTTTCCAGAACTTTTGAAAAATTAGAGACCAGGTGTGAATGGATTTTCAGTGATGCTAATTACTGATTTACAATAGTTAGGTTTAAAATCTGATGTTAAAATTAATTGTCTTTATGTTGATTTTACCTTAGTGTATAAAAATGTACTTTTAATGATTCAATTTCTAAAGATGAAGAGTGTATTAATTCTATTTCTTTTGTTATCAATATTTGCTTGTAATAAAAACATAAAGAAACTAACCGATAATACAGTTACCAATCCTAAAAACATCATCCTCCTTATTGGTGATGGAATGGGATTGGGGCAGATCACAGCGGGTATGATTGTTAATAACAACTACACAGCATTGGAAGAATTTGATGTAGTGGGGATTCATAAGAGTTATGCTTATGATAACCTGATCACTGATTCTGCAGCTGCCGCAACAGCCTTTGCATGTGGCGTAAAGACATATAATGGGGCGATTGGTGTCAATTC
>JABDLO010000489.1 GCA_013002995.1 Saprospiraceae bacterium
GCATAGGAGTTGGACCCGATACCGGTATCAATAAAGAGTGACCGGATATCTTTCAATCTGCATGGTACATTATTAAGGCGATACTCACTTTCCCCACTTCTGTAAAGTAATCTTGAAATGGTAACAGACTGATATTCTGTAGGTAGTATGTTTTTAGTATTGTCAAATGTCAATGCAACCTGAGCGACTCCTGCCTCCTTTCTGGTTTTAGTACCATTAAAGATGACATCCGACATCTTGTCCAATCTCAATTCTCTTCCCTTCTGCTCTCCGAGCACCCATCTGATGGCATCCACAATGTTGGATTTGCCTGATCCATTAGGACCAACCACACCGATGACATCTTCGTCGAAATTTAGTATGGTATCATTAGCAAAACTCTTAAAGCCTTTGATCTGCAGACTCCTTAACCTCATAGCGGGTAAAGATATGTAATTTATTTATATGAATTTCTTAAATACGTGGATATTAAAAAACCTTGAGACTTCCTGACAGTGGAGCTTTTGTAGAAATTTCCCGATATCGCTGTTCAAGCAATTGAGAGGTTTTCTTTAACTCATTGAATGTCAATTCTATGATGGTAGGATGTATAGACTTATTCTTAATCTTTCGATCAAATGCTTGTTTTATGCACCTTAAAAATTCTTTATAGATCAAATATGCCTGTTCTTTCCCCAATTGCTCAATCGAGAGCAGGAACCGATTGCCATTATTGGTATCGATGTCTTCATAGAGATCCTCTATATCATCATTCACCTCGGTAACCAGATCAAACCATCTCCAGTCTGAAGGTGGAAAAGTTGATCTCAAGACAGAATATCTATCAAATATGATTCTCCTTAATAATTTTACATCACAAGACTTATAAAAGTAAAAATATTCCATGCTCAGACGAAGTAGGGACTTACCCTTCCTCTGTTCGAGCTCATGCTTTTGATACTTATAAATGTGCTTACAATAATCGTATAATTTATCATCCTCAATTCCCAATACTCTGAGTGCATTATAAATTGCATCCCATTTGCCTTCAAGGCTGGAATCAATGATCTCCCATTCACTCTCAAGTATATGATCAAGGTGATAAATGGCTTTCTGAAGGTCACTCAATTCATTAATGAATTGAGTTTTAATACTATCATCGTTTTCGACAATGTCTAAGAGTTCTGGTAACCGTCGATATTCGATCAACTCTTGAATCTTTATTGCCAAACGCTCTTCTCTTCTTTCCATTCTTATGAATTATTACTTTTCATTTAATCTGTTTACATCACTATTCCTTAGTATATTTGTTTAACTGTCTAATCCCAGTGATGAATCCCTCATTACAACATTGCTCAAATATATACAATAAAGAAAATGCAAAAATTACTATTTATAATTCTCACAATAATTTTAATGGCTCCTGCCTCCGGCAATGCACAATTCGGTAGACTAAAAGATAAGGTCCTCAATAGAAGTAAGGATAAACTGGAAAGGGAGATTGAGAACAAGGTTGTTGAAAAACTATCTGATGAAATTGCAAGGATGGCATTCAAACCAATTGAAAGCGCCATGGACAGTATGCTTAAATCTTCTTATGAAGAACAAGAAGGTGGAAATGTAGATTGGGGTAAAGCCGGAGAAGCCTATGGCGACTTCCTCAATGGTTTAAATAATTCGGCAAATGTTCCTGCAGAATACAACTTCGACCTGCAAGTTTACTCAGAGATTAAGGATTATGATAAAGTCAAACATGAAGTAACCATGTTATACTCTACAACGGAGAGGTTTATGGGCTTTGAAACAGAGGAAGACGGAAAGAAGAATCTAATAGTGATGGACATGGTCAATGATGTAATGGTGATGTACACTGAAGAAGACGGCCAGAAAAAAGCACAGGCCCTTCCTTCTATGATGACACTATCCGCTGCTTTTATCAATCAGCAACAAATAGACTCTAGTGGAATTTATAATATGACTTTCTCTAAAAAAGATAAAACGAAGAAAATCGCTGGATATGAGAGCCAGGGATATGACTTTGAATCCAAAGAAGAAAAAGGAGAAGCATGGATTGCTATTGATTTCCCGGTAGACTTTTTTAATGTATTCGGTAGTGCATATGCTCAATTTATGCCGAAGACCTATTCAGATACATTTGAGGGAACTCAAGGGATGATCATGTCTTCTGAATATCAGAATAAGGACGACAAAAATCTCAAAAGCTCTTACAAAGTGAAAAAGGTAAAAAAGGATAAAAGGGTAATAAAGAACGCTGATTGGGGACTCGGGCAATCATAGCTGGTACATCTTAACTCAACCAAGATTTGGGCGACTTCGCTGAAGTCGGAATATTCCTGTGATATTTTACAAACATACAGGAACTAATTCTTTGATCGATGAGTGATCACTTTACCTTCTTAATGAATTAATGATGCTTCAACTGTTTCTGAACGGATTTACCTGTTTGTTGAAGAAAACACATTTGGGTGACTTCACTGAAGTCGAAATATTCCTGTGATATTTTACAAACAAACTGGAACACTGCTGGGGTTCTTCTTCCTTTGCTATAGAGACATACATATTTTTTAACAACTGTGAGATATCTACGCTTGAGTTCTATGGTGCAGGATTAGGAATGGCATTGTGTACTTCTTCAATTTCCTTTAAGACACCTTTGGATAGCTTAACATAGATACTCGCAATATTTTCTTTCAATTGTTCCATAGAAGTTGCACCAATGATATTGGAGGTTACAAATGGCATCTGGTTGATAAAAGCCAGGCTCATCTGTGCCAAGTTCATATGATTGTCTTCCGCAATTTCAAGATAACGCCTGGTCGCTTCATGGCATTGCTCACTATTATATCTCGACATCTGGCTGAACTTATTCAACCTTGCGTCGGATCGATCCGTTCCTGTGTGATATTTTCCTGATAGCAATCCGAATGCCATCGGTGAGTAAGCCAGTAACCCACAAGATTCCCTAATGGCCATTTCTGACAACCCAACTTCAAATAACCTATTGAGCAGATTATAACAATTCTGGATACTTACACAATCTTCATATCCCTTGGACCTGGTGATGTTCAGGTTTCTCATTACACCCCAGGGAGTTTCATTAGAGAGTCCGTAATGACGGATCTTTCCTTGCTTTTTCAATTCATTTAATGTGTCCAGGGCTTCCTCAAAATTGTCTTCCCACTGGTTATCGTGTGTGGTATACCCTCTTACACCGAAGTAATTGGTTTTTCTTTCCGGCCAGTGTAATTGATAGAGATCTATATAATCAGTCTGTAATCTTGATAATGAGAGGTCAATTGCCTCCAATAACCTACCCTTGCTGAAACCCAAATTTTCACTGATATAATAAAGATTAGGAGCCGGACCAGCTGCTTTGGTACCCAGAACAACCTTATCCCTATTTCCTGTCTTCTTAAACCATGTACCGATGATTTTCTCTGATAGCCCCTGGGTTTCTTTTCTTGAAGGAACAGCATATAATTCTGCAGTATCAAAAAAGTTTACTCCTTGTTCCAGAGCGTAAGACATCTGTTCATGAGCCTCCGATTCTGTATTCTGTTCACCAAAGGTCATGGTACCCAGGCATATTGCACTCACTTTAATGTCTGTCTTACCCAGTTGTCTAAATTCCATATGATTGTAAAATTATTTTAAGAAGTTACTGTACGTAGTTGAATAAATTTAGCGTAAGCTATATTGATAAGAATCAATACAGCAAGCCCATAGCCGGTGTACTGAATACTTTGGAATGTTGTATTTTCTACACCTATGAAAAACAGTGCCCAGGCAATGACCAGGGCATAAATCACATCTCTCTTGTGATGAACAAATACCAGCCCGAGGACCGTTGCTATGACCATCATTATTAATGTGGTATTGACCGCTTCACCTGGGAATAGGACCCATTGATTATGTATGGCCATAACTGATACATTAACGATGGTAGCCACACTGATCCACCCCATGTAGATGCTAAATGGGAATTTCCACAACACCTGGAATGACTCTGTCTTCAAGTATATCATAATCAACGTAATCAAGATGCCCAACATGATCAAAAGACTCAGATTTACATCCCCATAATGCCAGGCAGCCAGCCAACCTGCATTGAGAGTACAATTCAGCGGATACCAGACCAGGAGTTGATCAGAATCACGAATAATCCTTTCATCTTTTTTGAATGCACCATACCACAATCTGCCGAGCCAGCCAATCAGTGAAAGGTAGATGATTCCCCAAATACTAAATGCTACTCCTGCAGGGGTAATGAGAGAGTTGTATTTATCAGAAATCTCTCCTGTCGTAACACCGTTAAGCGGAAGACTATTGGCCAGGTAGTTCATTACGAGGACCCCTATTGTAAATAGAGTAAAGATGGTTGCGTTACGCATACGATAGTAATGCTTAGGAGTATTAACTTGTTTAATCTTGCTTTAAAAATCTTTCTCGAATCAAGGAATGAAAGTAATAAACTCCTTTTTCTCTTTTGGCAGAGTATCTTCCAGTGTCATAAAACCGTGACTTCATGCCTTGTTGAACTCCTTCAACTACAAATTCATCTTCTCTTTCTGTCTTTTCTGCTACCCTATCTTTACCCATCCTCTCCCACAAGATTTCATCTTTTATGAAGTAATGAAATTCGACCTTGGTAAAGTCCACATCTATAGGCTTCACAATATTAATCTGTACGCCCCATGGGTAGATGTTCATCATAAAATTAGGATAGATCCAATAATAATAAGCCGTTATGTCCTGACCATAATCCATATGGCCTTCCGGCAAATCAAAAGTCATTGATCCACTGTCAGCATATCCTATTTGAAGAACGATATCATCATAACACTCGGTGGTGTATTTTCCATAATCTATCATTTTACCCAGGGTCTCATGTACAAATGGGATGTGGAATCCTTCTAGGTAGTTGTCATTATATAATGCCCAGTGAGCATTGACATTATAGGTCTGTCCATACTCAGGAGCATACCTCCACTGATCCATATCAAGAAAATATAGCCGCTCATTCAGCCTGGATTTTATTGCTTCAAAATCCTGATTTGGATCTATAGAAGCAAATAGGAACCGAGACCATTGAGAGATCGGAACTGAAGCCAGGTGATCACAAGGCCTGGGAAAATCTTCTACCTCTTTGAATTCAGGCATAAATTCGAATTCGCCGTCTAGATTAAACCTTCTACCGTGGTACCCACAAGTGATTTTCCTGGATTTCTGGGGAGTCTGGAATAGTAGGAAACCTCGATGGGTGCATACATTGGACAGGCACTTCCATGCATCTTGTTCCCGGACAATAAGCAGTGGCTCATCAATATATTTATTGAGATAAGTAGTGGGGTAAAGATTAAATGGCATTCCGGCCATCAGCTGAGCGTCACCCACATATTGCCAGCTGGTTTCAAAGATCTTTTTCTGCTTCTCAAATAATTCTCTACTCGTATAAAAATCTGTTGAAAGGGTTTCAGCTTTTTGGATTGGATTCATAAAAGACAATTTATTCTGTGGGTTGCAATATATTGTTTATTTGAAAGATTGTATTTCATGATTTACACTTTAATAGACTTCTTTGAATATTCAGGGAATAAAGTCCCTGGTCCAAGATTAGTCCCCGCTCCTAAATTTGAAAGAGATTAACGTTTCATTAGTAACTTTTACGTTTAAAAAACGTCAAATTTGTTGAAACCATTTAATGAATATGAAATCTGTACTTTTTCTGATTCTTTTCTCCTTATCTGCTTCATTCATCCATGCCCAGAAATCAGATGATAAGCATGCTTTCCTAGTTGAGTATAAACAAGAACACATCAATCTCGGTGAAGTAAAGAAAGGAGAAAGTGTCACTTTTCAATATGAATTGATCAATGCAGGAACTGAAGATATTCAAATAGAAATTGTATCGGGATGTGAGTGTACCACATTAGACTGGCCAAGAAAAAAGATAAAACCGGGAGAATCAGCGGTTGTAGATGTGATTTTCGACAGTACTGAGAAAGAAGAATCCGAGACTGTAGATGTTGATATTACATATAAGAATACAGATATAAATGGAGATCAGCGATTTAAGATCCTCACCTATTCATTTGATTTGATACAATAAAAAGATTTTATTCTCTAATCTCTAGCTTCCCTTGCTTGAAAATAGGAGTTCCGCTGGATGTTATGCCCTGTATTATATAGGTATAATTAGCATCTTCATCACCTGAATAGAAATTAACATTTGCCTTTTGCCCTTTTTTCAATGTGATTTTAGGTTCCCAATGAATCGTAGTTCTGAAATCCGGATTAGTATCTCCTGAATCGTAGACTGGCTTGTAGAATTCTTTATAATCTTCTAATCCCGGGAGAAGATAGTTAAAGGTATTGTACTCCTTGTTTTGTAAACTTCTTGGGCCATTAGGATCGGTATAAATGGTGATAAAAGGAGGGTTAACTCCATAATAGAGAATTCTGTCTGCTGTCAGGCTATTGAATTTTGCCAGGTTGAAGTACTTTTTTCCGTCATATTGAATTTGACCATCAATTACAATTTTTGCGTTTACTCTAACCATTGCCCCACGATCTCCCATAATTTCAAACTGTAGTTTTCCATCAGTAGACCTCAAAAACCTGGCACCAGGCCTCATACTGGAAATTAAAGATGCAGGTGTCCTTGCAGGATCAATCCATTCTATTTTACTCAGGTCATTAAGCCCATATATCCTTACATCTCTCTCTCGTTTCTCTTGAATTATTACTTCTTCCAGATCAACATTGAAGGAAAACTCTGATAAAGAATCTTGCCTTAATTTTTTGATGGTATTGTCAATAAGCAATGGATGGGCAGTTCTATAAGCAGACTGATTTTGCAGTTTTAACCTTGTATGCATCTGTGATGGCACAATGGAATCGAGAAGTATTGTTCCTTTACCTACTTTGACAAGTTCGTCATTGTTTTTATCCTTAAGTTGAAGAATGAAGGTGCTCCCGATGTTTAAAGGCACGGAATTAAAATTAAATGATGGCCCACCGGTTACTTCTTGCTCGTCATAATAATAAGGATTGGAAAAATTGGAAACCACAACCTTTACATCAGATTCATCACTTTCAATGATGCCTTTGATATTAACGCCCTGTTCTAATTGATTGTCATGCTGATGAAGACTTTCCCAATTATATCTCCTCCACCCTCTGACCATCATGTACAAGTCCATTAAGAATCGCTCTTTATAGCTGATCTGGCTCAACAGCTGAGGAAGGTCAGGAATCAGGAAATCCAATCTGTTATTGACATACCATTCTGAAGTAATGTTATGGTTCATCTCAGATGGATCATACAAATTATCATCTGTCACAGAAATGGATAAATAAGCCAATGAATCATTTCCATTCCATTGATATGAGGATAAATCCATGCTTACCTGGCTTTTTTTCCTAAAGAAGCTCGTCAATGGATTAACCTCCAACAAATCATTATGATAATTATGGTCATTGAAAACCAATCGTTCAGCAATAGGTGTATTGAATTCTTTGAACAATGTAAAATGGAGTACCCCTGTAGGAATAAACTTTTTGTTAAACAGGAAAACTTCTTTTTCACTATAGAACTCGTGGTCTGAAAATACAAATCCATCAGCATGCCCTATAAGCCTATATACTGAGGTTGTATCATTTAATTGTACACTAATCCTTATAACTTCATCCATCTTTGTAGAAGCTGAAATAACTCCTCCTCTCGGAATCACCTCAGGAAACTGATAAATCACCGGAGAAGCATTATCTGCAGTTCGTACATAATATTTCTCCGTAAGTGATGGAACCAAACCAAAATATCCCATGCCTTTATATAAGGTCTTGATCTGAGTGATATCCTCGGAATGATCCATAAACAACTCTCCCTCAAAATCGATGTAATTACCTTTATTGTCAGTTACTTCATATGCCACCTTCGTCTTAATGCCTTCAATCAACTCGCCCCCCTCCGGGAAAAAGCGAATGATCACAGCGTCCGCCAATGGACTCGTAAGACCTTCAACATTGGCTCCAGAGGTCGGGCTCTTTGAAACAATAGATATAGGCATTTCTGAATAAATGGATTCTAATTCATTGTTGATTAAGTAATACCTCAGCAGATAATCGCCAGCAGAAAGTGAGTCCGAAAAATCAATAAACCCCACGCCTATACCATCATCTGTGGGAATAATCTTGAATTCTTCAACTTCATCGAACTCATTGATCAATTCAACTGCCACTCCATAATTACCCTGGAGCCTTGTATTGTTTCTTCGTCCATAGACTGAAAACCACATGGTTTCACCTGGAAGATAAATACTTCGGTCTGTATGCAAAAATAGATTGACCGGGTTGATGAGCATTCCATCTTCTTTCATTCTTGTAGAAATGGAATCTTTAGCAAAAATGGTATTGCCTATGAACCCAAGAGAAACCCAATCAAGATCACGAACCTTTGCACCTTGCTCACTAAGAGGTGTATAATCCAATGGCAACATAGACGCAATCCTTTTATCAGCCCAGAATCCGATTTCTTCAACTTCCTTGAAGTTTAATACTACACCGTTTTTATTGAAAATAATGATGTGGGATTGAGGCTTAAGGATGGAAGCTTTTGATGATATGTTATTCCTTGCATAAGAATATCTTCTATTTTTCAACTTACCATACCCATTCACAAGTAAAGCATCAGGCAATGCTATGGCATAATATCCGGAATTATACAATTGGTAAACGTTACTCTGAATATTATATTTACCTGTAGTTGTGTAATCCCAGTTGGTTGTAAATTCAGCATTATGGCAATCATAAAACTTCGATGGAACGGACTCTTCAATTAACTTTTTAAAAAAGTATCGTTTTGATTCAAAGTATTCTTTTTCCCTTTTTTCTTCTACATCATTCTTGTCGATATCCAGTTCTTCAAAAAAAGCATTACCGGAATACACTACCTGCTCACCAGTCTGTATGAATTGTTCCAAATAAAATCGAACCTGATATCCCAGGCGATAATTATTTATCATCAATGGTTTAGATGCTGATGCGGTGAAAGTATCATCGGTTTCACTAAAAAGTATATCGCCGAGGTTCAGGATTTCAATTTTATCCTGGTCATCAGTCCCAAGAAAAGACTTCTTGAACTTCCTGACCCACTTTTTACGATCTTTCCCTTTGTTTTCTGAGATTAAAACTTCATCCAGAACAACGGATTCTGGTTCGAGTCTGATGGTATCAGGTATCTCTGCTATGCGTGAGAAATTAATAGTAATGGAGCTATAATTGATGTGTGATATGATCAGATCCCCTGATATATCTTCATTACACTCAATATTGAATATTCCTTTGGCGTCACTTTCTGTTCCAAATGATGTATTGTTGATAAAGACAAAAGCAGTTTCTATCGGATCACCTGACTCACTGTCTAGAATGATACCTGAGATTCGTCCTGATTGAGAAAAAACAGAGCAAACTGATAACAATATCAGCGATAAGCTTATGATCAAGCGATTATACATAAAACCCTATTTATGCATATAACATGAAAATTTTAAAAATGTTAATCGTCCAGTTTCAATACTTCAAGGAATGTCTTCTGAGGCACTTCTACATTTCCTATTTGGCGCATCTTCTTCTTTCCTTTCTTTTGCTTTTCAAGAAGCTTACGTTTTCTAGTGATATCTCCTCCATAACATTTGGCGGTTACATCTTTTCTAAGTGCAGAGATGGTTTCCCTGGCTATGATCTTAGCACCTATTGATGCTTGTATGGCAATCATAAACTGCTGACGAGGAAGTAGTTCTTTTAATTTCTTACATATTTTTCTTCCTATATATTCTGCCTTTTCACGGTGTACAAGACTGGATAAGGCATCTACAGGATCTCCATTCAACCTGATATCCAACTTCACCAAATCGGAAGCCCTGTAATCAATCGGTGCATAATCAAATGATGCATATCCTCTTGATATGGATTTCAACCTATCATAAAAATCAAAAACGATCTCTGCGAGAGGCATCTCAAAAGTCAATTCTACCCGCTCCTGTGTCAGGTAAGTCTGCTTGGTTAATTGGCCTCGTTTATCCATCGCCAGGTTCATGATAGAACCTATGTATTCAGGCATAGTAATAACCTGAGCCCTGATGTATGGCTCTTCTACCTTTTCGAGTACTGTAGGATCAGGTAGCTCAGATGGGGTGTTTATTTTCTTCTTCTCCCCTTTCTTATCATACGCAAAGTAGGAAACGTTAGGAACTGTAGTTATCACTTCCTGGTCAAATTCTCTGGATAGCCTTTCCTGTATGATCTCCAGATGGAGCATTCCGAGGAACCCACACCTAAATCCAAATCCCAATGCTTGAGAAGACTCTGGTTCAAAAACCAACGAAGCGTCATTCAATTGTAACTTTTCAAGACTATCTCTCAAATCTTCAAAATCCTCATTTTCAATTGGATAAATTCCGGCAAATACCATGGGTTTAACATCTTCAAAACCCTGGATGGCTTTTTCACAAGGATTTTCAACACTTGTAATCGTATCCCCTACTTTAATTTCTTTGGACTCTTTGATACCGGTAATGATGTACCC
>JABDLO010000499.1 GCA_013002995.1 Saprospiraceae bacterium
TCAGTATATGATATGACAGGTGATGGATCGCAATTATCTGTTGCAGTTGCTGTACCTGTTAAATTCAGGTCACTGATATCCGCATCACAGGGAACAATAACGTCTGGTGGGCAACTTATTGCAGGTGGTAGCTTATCTTCTATATTTATGTTAAAAATGCAAGATGTCCAATTACCAGCTTGGTCTCCTACCCAGACCTCACCTGATGAAACTCCTATATTGCTGCAGTCTAAGATTACAACATTATCTGGCGGAACTCCAACTCCTCCACCAATTCTGATGCGGTAATCAAGTATGGCCTGTGGATCACAAGGATCCAAAGCGCTCAATAAAATATCACCAGGAAATATCATTAATTGTCCATCCTGGTCTAAGGAGGCATTTAAATTAGCAATGCATACAATTTCAGGAGCAACATCACAGGTGATATCAATTACCTGGATGTGTTGCAATTGAGTCGCTGTACACCAATCTAGCAATGTCCAGGTTCTCAGTATTTTGTAATTTTGAGGACATATATTGATCACTTGATCTGAATAATTAATAGCAAGTATTTGACACGGATCAGTTGTAAATACAGGAATTCCTGTTTGACTTGTACCTACTGTATCAGGTGTAATCCCACAAGCAATTAATTCAATATCAGATGGCCAAATGACTTGACCAGGATCTACAGGAGTGGGAACGCCCAAAGTAATTAATTGGGTACAAGAAGGAGAAACATTGCCATACTGATCGATTGAAGTCCAGGTCCTTTGAATCACCTGACCACCACAACCATTCGGTGCAGTATCATCAGTATATGAAATTTGAGGTGATGCATCACAATTATCAATTGCTGTTGCTAATCCAGTTAAATTCAGATCACTGATGTCATCATCACAATCAATCAACATATCCGGAGGACAAGTCAACGATGGTGGCAGCTTGTCCTCAACTTGAAGTATCACGGTACACATAGACCAATTTCCTTCATCATCACTTACCCATATGTCAGCATCTGTAATACCAATAAGACTGCAATCCAGTATCCATGATGGTTGAGCTGTAGGAGGTGGATTGTTTCGAACTCTATTCTCTGATGGTACAAGAATTTCGTAACTGAATAAAGATTCAGGTGTACAAGGGTCAAATGCAGAACTTAAAAAATCACTCGGAAATACTTCTGTAGTTCCATCAACGCCCAAGCTCACATTGACCTGATTAAGGCAAGCAATTACAGGTGGGTCTGAGCAATCAATACATGCATCATTGATACCCAAAGTAACCTCTTTAAGAGTTTTATTATCATTGGACCAGACTGCAATGTAATAGTTTGTGACATTCATCATATCTGGATCAATGACAGTAACATTGGTTGATTCATCAGGTGAGCACATTACCAGGTTTAAAGAATTGCAATCACCGGACAACTCTTCTCCATTTGAATTGGCAGGATTGGTTCCTGATTGTGATGTTGTGGAGGCATAAAGCGCCCAGTTTATATCATTAGTACCTTTAGGCTTTACATTTATAATAAAGCTGGAGACCAATTCTCTAGCATCAAAGTTGATCCATATCACCTCATCGCCCGTCGCAGGAGGAGTAACACTGCAATTGATTAAAAAGCTTAAAGGATCATAAGTACAACCTTCAGGTTTAATTTTAGACTCCTTATCATTGTTGCATCTGGCTACACCTAATGGGGAGGTTCCCCCTGGTGGGTTGTCATCAACTACACCGTTAACCCAGGCTCCACCGGCGTCCCATCGTTGGGCACAATCGCAGGGTGAGGATTGGGAATTAATAGAAGAAAAGATAAAGCAAATTAAGAATGCTACATAGAGCAGTTTGTAAATGGTTTTCATAGAATTGTTTTGTTGGGTTTGGTAATCTAGGATTGACCTTCTTAAATATAATCTAAAAATGGAATTTTAAAGGGATCAAAAGGCAGCTCTTTTAGTAACCTGAGTATTTCATTGATTGAATGGTAAATAAGACGTCAAATATTTTATAGTAAAACTTAATATTTCATTGAACCGGAGGATCAATAAAACGTATAGAGTTGCGATTTTGTAATGAACTTTCATACATTTGCGGCGTCTTAAATATTATTCATCTTAACTTGAATACATGCCATATTTATTTACTTCCGAGTCTGTATCAGAAGGACATCCGGATAAAGTCGCAGATCAGATATCCGATGCACTGGTTGATCACTTTTTAGCATTCGACAAGGATTCAAAAGTTGCTTGTGAAACCATGGTTACTACAGGACAGGTTGTCCTTGCTGGTGAAGTAAAATCAAAGACTTATCTGGACGTACAGAATATTGCCAGGGAAGTGATCAAAAAAATTGGCTATACTAAGTCAGAATATATGTTTGAAGCAAACTCATGTGGAGTATTATCTGCGATACACGAGCAATCTCCAGACATCAATCAGGGTGTGGACAGAAAGAAGAAAGAAGAGCAGGGAGCTGGAGATCAGGGAATGATGTTTGGATATGCAACCAATGAGACCGATAACTTTATGCCCTTAGCCCTTGATCTGTCACACAAGATATTACATATTTTAGCACAGATCAGGAAGGAAGGTAAGAAGATGAAGTACCTAAGACCTGATTCTAAGTCTCAGGTTACCATTCTATATGATGACAACAATAAACCCATTAAGATTGACAGCATTGTTGTATCCACTCAACACGATGATTGGGATACCGATAAAAAAATGCTCAACAAGATCAAGGAAGATGTCATTAAGATTGTAATTCCCAAAGTAAAAAGGATGGTTAAACCATCTATTAAAAAGCTTTTTGATAACGATATTACATATCACATCAACCCTACCGGAAAGTTTGTCATTGGAGGCCCACATGGAGATACAGGATTGACTGGAAGAAAAATCATTGTTGATACATATGGGGGGAAAGGAGCACATGGAGGAGGAGCTTTCTCAGGAAAAGATCCAAGCAAAGTTGACCGATCTGCTGCTTATGCTACCAGACATATCGCTAAGAATATGGTAGCAGCTGGATTGTGTGATGAGGTTCTTGTTCAGGTTTCCTATGCTATTGGAGTAGCTGAACCAACTAATATCTATGTCAATACCTATGGTACTGCAAAAGTAGATAATACAGATGGTGAAATTGCTGAAAAGATTTATAAAATCTTTGATATGAAGCCTTATGCCATTGAAAAACGCCTCAAACTCCGAAATCCCATCTATTCTGATACAGCAGCTTATGGACACATGGGCCGCACTCCGGAAAAAAAGAAAGTTTCATTTGTTGATGGGAGCAATAACAAGAAGACCTTGAACGTCGAGACATTCACTTGGGAGAAATTGGACTTTGTGAATAAGATTAAAAGGGCTTTTGGGATAAATGGTTAAACGGAGGGAAGGCAGAATGGTGTAGTTCAGAAAAGAGTACACTCGCATCACCGCATGATACATCCATATTATAAAAATGCATATAACATTTATTTCCAAACAGAACATATGGGGTTTGCTCTAATGAACATTTAGAACTATCCGCGAATATCAGCACCATCCGTTCAATCTGCGTTCTGTCCTATCTTTCCTATATTGCCAATATTCTATAATATCAATAAAATTATCATTTATGTTATTAGGAGCAATTGATATTGGATCCAATGCCATCAGGTTACAGATCGTAAGGGTAATGGGAACAGAAGAATTG
>JABDLO010000501.1 GCA_013002995.1 Saprospiraceae bacterium
GGGGACACCCCTGCCCAGTAAGGGATGGCAACAATGGAATCCTTGCTTATGAATTGGAATACCGGTTTCAATACAATGGATAGCTGATCCATTGTGTCGATAGATGTTTGAATTTGACGGTCAACAACAGCTGTACCATTTGCATTAAAAGCATCATTGATAGAGGTTAGTACAGATTTTTTATTAAATCCACGATCCCAGATAACATCCGCAACACTTTTAGTAAATCGATTGAAAGAGGTGGGTCTTTCGAATGGATTTTCCGGAATATCGGTCAGAACAGAAGTGTGGAAAAATTGTGTAGGGAAATGAAAGTTTCTAACAATTATACGCTCTTGTTGATTATCTAGTTCAAAAATTTCATGACCAGAATACCATGTTTCCCAAACGGGGAGTCCCACATCAGTAGGAGTGGTAATTGATTCCCACATATCCCAGGCATGTGCTCGGATTTTTTCATTATCAAGAGTGTAGATCCATTCATTGATTTCCTCCATACTCGACGGATATGAACGGACAGGTGGTGGATCTGCATAGTAGAGTTCATTTACTTCGACAATCTCTATAGCCTCAATTGGCTTTTCTGATTTAGGTGCCTGCTCGGTGCAGGCGCTCAATGCTACTATTGTAGCGATCAAGCAATACGTTTTTTTAAACATTGATCTTTCGGTTAGGTGAAATCTAATTTACTTCAATGATTTAATTATACAAAACGTAAAGAGGTATTTTGATTATTTTTTTAAAATAATGGTTTTGTTTGTAATAGAAGATTTGTTTTTAAGGAATGATTGTTAGAAATAGAAAACCCTCCGAATAGGAGGATTTTTCTAAATCATGTATTAGATGAAATACAACTACACGATTGATAGATTTACTCTCTAGGCTGTCTCAGAAGTCATAGCATCTTACCCAACAATTCTCTCATCATCTTAGATGCCAGGAAGGCAGTCATTTTTTGAAAGTCTCTTTCCGGATTGTATTCAACGATATCAGCTCCAATAATTTCAGCGTCAATGCTGTGAATAAGATCAAGCACTTGTCGTGAAGTCAGGCCTCCTGGCTCATGGTGGGAAACACCTGGTGCGAATGCAGGATCAAAACCATCCATATCCAGAGATATATAGAGTGGATTTTTAAATTTAGGAGCAGTAGTTAGATCTAAGTCCTTCATGTGATGTACCTCAACATTAAATTTTTCCGCTTGCTCCGCCTGATGGGTATTTATCGCTCTGATTCCAACTTGCACCAGTCTTGTGGCCAATCCACTTTCCATAATTCGGGCAAATGGGCAGGCGTGTGAGTATTTATCCCCTTCAAAGGAGTCGTACAAATCTCCATGCGCATCAATCTGAAGAATATCCAGACTAGGGTATTGCTTACTATGCGCTTTAATGATGGGATAAGTGATGGAATGGTCTCCGCCCAGCGTCAAAATCTTTGCGTCTGAATTTAGATGATTCTCAGTAATGCGCTCTATGTCGAGGTAGTCCTCTATATCGAAATCACCTTTGTCAATGATCCGCGAGTCTTCGATTGAAACCAGGGTTTCCGTAAAGTAATTAGCAGAGCCACAATGCAGTGCTTCCCTAATTAAAGGAGGGGCAAGGGCAGACCCTTGTTGATAGGATGACTTTTCATCAAATTGGATTCCCTGAATGATGATGTTTTTCATTGGCGGAGCATTGGCCTAAGTGATACCGTTGAAGTGATTATTAAAAATAAGTAATTAATCTTCCAAAGTTTGAAGAATGCACTGCGCCATACAGATAAAAAATTCCCATGATAGGTGCAGAAATCACTTCAGTCTCTTGGTGGGAGATTTCTACTCGTTTCATCTGATTTTCACCGCTCTCGCACGAATGTGCCTGAGTAGTTAGATCAATCTAGATTATGTAAGTTTTTCCAGTCGGTCTTGTCGACCAATAATTGTCATAATCTCTACAACCTCGTTGTTAATGCGGTAAAATATTGTGTCAACTCCGCACACGCATTTTCTGTACCCTTCTTTTATGAAGTCAACAGATTCAAAAGCAAAAGGTCTTTCAGCAATTAGTTCAAACTTGTCAAAGAAAGCGTTAAAATATTTATCAGCCTGGTCCATACCATATGTAGAGGTTCCATATTGATGAATTCGAATCAAGTCAGCTTTGGCAATGATACTGATTCTATATTTTGCCATTAAGATTTAGCTTGTTTTAGAATGTCAGCCTGAGAATCGTTGGTAAATCCAGATTGTTCTGCTTTTTCTAATTTCATTCGGATATAATCAATTCTCTGTTGCTGATTTCTTGCCTGACGTATCAAATCGTTTACGAGTTCGCTTTTACTTGAATATTCTCGGCTTTCAATTTGAGCCCTAAGCCATTCATCGTTAGGATCTGTGAATGATATACTTTGTCGTCCCATGTTTTTTAGTTTGGTGCAAATTTACACCAAAATACAAGAAGTTACGGTTAGAGCTGCAAAAGTAGAGATTATTGGTAACGCTCAGATAAGGCGCTGTGCCTCCGAGCTTAATTAAATTCTGATAAAAGTAGCTTATCTGCCAGTGCATTCAAAGTATCAGACCTGTCCAGACAGAAGCGTCTGGAAAGGCACTGCGCCATGA
>JABDLO010000523.1 GCA_013002995.1 Saprospiraceae bacterium
GTGGAAATCCGTATTTTTCTTTTTCTCCATGGTATCCACCATGTGCACCGGGATTAATCAATGCCAGCTCTTCTGCATGTGTCCCATTACTATGAAGATGTGTGGTTAATATTCCTCTTGAATCATCTTCCGTAGGTTGTAGGATCACAGCTCCGGCACCATCTCCAAATATTACAGTTACATTTCTCCCATTGGTGCTAAAATCCAATCCCATACTATGCATTTCCGAGCCTACCAACAGGATATTTTTATACATTCCAGATTTTATAAACTGATCTGCTACAGATAGTCCATAAACAAAACCAGAACATTGATTCCTGATATCTAAAGCGCCAATTTCTGTATGAGTAATCCCTAATTCCCTCTGTAATAAAACTCCTGATCCTGGGAAGTAATAATCCGGGCTAAGGGTAGCAAAAACAATGAAATCAACATCATCAGGAGTAATCCCAGCTCTTTCAATTGCAATCCTGGATGCTTTAGCAGCTAAGGAAGAAGTAGTCTCTTTATGCTTCTCAGCATATCTACGCTCCTTTATTCCTGTTCTTTCCTGGATCCACTCATCTGAAGTATCCATATATTCAGATAAATCATCATTGGTAACGACTCTTTCTGGCACGTAACTTCCAATTCCTGCAATTATTGATCTCAACATCTTAATACATTTGGTAAATTTGGCAATATAGGAAAAAGTAACATTACTATGGAGTGGAAAGACCCCCGGGATATTAAAAATGCATCAGTGATCATAAAGACCCTACTTGAGATGGCCGTAACCGATGGAGACTTCGACGAGAAAGAGGTCGTTTATATCTTAAAAGTCGGACAAAATATCGGCCTGGATAAAACCACTCTGGAGAATATCATTAGGAATAGGTCTACGATAGAATTTAATCCACCTAAATCAGAGCAGGATCGAATGTCATTTCTGTATTATATCCTATTTTTAATAAAAGTTGATCAAAACATCAGCATAGAGGAGCGCCAGTTGCTATACAAAGTCGGGTTTAAACTTGGATTTAATGAGTTGCTTATTAAAGACCTCATTCAAGTACTTGAGGATCATATTGACAGAAAACTACCACCCTCAGCTTTGATTGAAAAGGTAATCAAATATCTTAATTGAAGTGAGCGGTTATAGCAAAACTCCATTATCCAAAAAAATAGGGTTCAAGCCTGATTACATCTGGGCCGCAGTGAATGCATTCAAAGATCTTGAGAAGTTATTGGCACCTTTGCCGGAAGGTATAAGAAAATCAGAAGATCTAACAGGGCTCGATCTTTTATTATGGTGCTGTAACGACCTGTCGGAACTTGAAAAAAGTCTTCCTATTCTAATGAAGTCGATCAATACTTCCGGGATGATATGGGTATTATGGTATAAAAAAGCATCACGTAAACAAAGAGATGTAAATGAAGATGTAATCAGGAATACAGCACTAGGATTGGGATTGGTCGATGTTAAAGTATGTGCTGTGAACAAGGACTGGTCAGGTCTCAAACTGGTCTATCGACTCGAAAACAGGTAATCTTTTTTTGATTTTAATTCCTCTACTTTGCGTAGGAATAATTGAAGAGCCATTTTTTTAGATTTATCAAATCCATAACTGATATTCTTTCTGAAATATCTATCCTGTAACACTCCATTGTAAAAAGCTGGTCTTTCTTGAAGGTAATAATCTAAATTATTGAATACTTTTTCCATTTTATCATTGATTTGTTCAACGAATCGGGAAGACGGAATACCAGCTTTCTTACTTACCCAAACAGCGAAAACAAAAGGCAGACCAGTAAAGTCTTTCCATGCCATTCCTAAGTCATAGCTGTAAGAGAAATTATCCTCGTAATCAAATACTTTGTCACCAATCATTAATGCAGCCTCTCCAGTCTTCAGATCTGGCATTTCAGATATATTTATTTCAGAATATTCACATGAAATGCCTTTAAATCCTGAAATAACCACTCTTGCTAATAATTGTGATGTACGTGAATGGTCGTCGAGAAATATAGTATGAACCTGATCAATTGGGTCATTACTCAACAACACCACCGTTCTTACCTCTCCATCGCAACCGATACAATAATCTGTATGAAGATGATATTCATCAAGGTCCTTAAGTGACCCTACTGGGATCAAAGCAAGATCAACACGATCCTTTAACAATGATCTTGCACAATTGGCAGGATTTTCAAGAATCAATTCATGCCCTTCCTGGATCAAATCTTCAAGTGCCCACTTAAATGGTTGTGTATTCAGATACCCAACCATAGAAATTCTATACTTTTCTTCTTTCAACGATCTGCGATTAACTTTTATATCAACTTAATGAGTCCCCGCAAAAATAGTTTTTAAATTGTAAGGTAAAATAGGAATATCATAATTACCAGACTTTTATAAACTACTCTTAATCAACAATTGATTACTTTTGCAATTATGAGCACTACTTGGAAGCAGTCAGGTCAACAATTTGCGTATACTGTATTAAATCCTTTGATCAAGGGATTGATCAAGGCCGGTGTTACTCCCAATATGATTACTTTTCTAGGGCTTGTAATAAATGTTGCAGCTACTGTCATTCTTATTTACGGTGCGGAATATGGAGAAAGAAATGACCATACCTTTGTCGCATGGGGAGGATTGACCATATTAATCGCAGGACTAATGGATATGATAGATGGAAGGCTTGCACGGATTGGTGGAATGTCCAATGATTATGGAGCCCTTTTCGATTCTGTATTGGACCGTTACAGTGAAATGGTCATGTTTTTGGGTATCTGTTATTATCTGATCAGTTATGACTATTTTCTCAGTTCACTTTTTGCTTTTATAGCCATGATCGGTTCGATAATGGTGAGTTATACCAGAGCAAGAGCTGAGGGTCTTGGTGTAAATTGTAGTGTAGGAATTATGCAGCGACCTGAAAGGATTCTGATCATTGGTATAACTGCAATCATCTGTGGTTGTTTTTCTTACTTCTACGGAGGCGATTTTAAAATTGATGTTAATTGGTTGCCGTTCCCATTATTCGAAACAATCACATTATTTACTTTTCCAATATTTTTATTGTCTATCTTTACCAATATTACCGCCGTAAATCGTTTATTACATAGTAAGAAGGAATTACAGAAAACTTAATATGCATCCAAAACTTTTTGAATCGATAAATGCTGGGAAAATATACATCCCTGGTGAAAGAGGATTACCTGAATATTACCCTTGTCCTCCCGAGTCAGATGATTTACTTTTCTATATACAACGCAATCAAAACACCAATACGGTAGTCTATGAATTGAATAGATTACACGATGGTCGTATCAACCCTGAATTCCCCATAAATGTATTCTGGTTGAGGTTTTCTGAAGATTGTAAGGTTCAAGAACTCAACTATATCCAGAATAAGCTCGCTTATGGATATGATTCTACTCAGATAAATGATGAAGCATTCGAATTTGAGTTGGTATCTTACAGAAAGTTGAAATTCTACATCGGTAAGGACAAAAACGGAAGATATAGGGCATATACCAAGATAAACGGGACGATGGCCATTATATCTAATTTTTATGTTTATGTAGAAGACTTTGGCCTTTTCCCAGATGTAAAATACATCGAATTGTATGGAGAGGATATGGAACATGAGACATTCATGTATGAAAAGATATATATTTGACCCCGCTAAAAATCAGTGGTTAGGTTAAATGATATCAAATAGCCCTAATTTTCAAAAAGGATTTAAGTTCAACAGATTTAGGAAAGAAGAAGTAACTCCTACTCTGATTGCCCTTGTGGTATACATTGGCTGGTTATTCTTATTTGTCGGAATCAGGAACGACCACCTTTACTTCATTGCATTCTTCCTCACAATGTATCTACTCCACCCTATTTCTAGAAGAATGATTCTCTCATTTGCATTTTTCCTGCTTTTCTGGATCATCTATGACAGCATGCGTGTCATTCCCAATTATGATATCAATCCAGTTCACATTGTTGAGCCTTATAATCTTGAAAAAGCATTTTTTGGGATTCAATGTGATGATCGGATCCTTACGCCCAATGAATATTATGCTGAAAACACCAACAGCATCAAGGATTTATTGGCCGGGTTCTTTTATCTTACATGGGTTCCACTTCCAGTATTTTATGGAATGTGGCTCTTCTTTAAGGACAGACCCATGCTCATTAAGTTTTCAATAGCATTTCTGATGACCAATATAATCGGATTTGTTATTTATTACATGTATCCAGCAGCCCCACCCTGGTACATTATGCTACATGGAAACATAGAAAACTTTAATATTCCGGGCAATGCTGCCAACCTCATGCGATTTGATGCGTTAATAGGGAGTCCTATTTTCGAAAATATGTACAATAAAAATGCAAATGTCTTCGCAGCTATTCCTTCTTTACACGCCGCCTACCCCATAATATTATTTTACTTTGGTCTAAAAAAGAAATATAAATGGCTTTCAGTTATCTTTTTCATAGATGTTATAGGTATCTGGTTTGCAGCGGTTTATTCATTACACCATTATATTATTGATCTAATTTTAGGTGGATTTTGCGCAATATTTGCCATCTTTGCGTTTGAATTGGTTAGCAGGAGAGATAAATTTCAGGAACTATTAAACAGATTTATTAATTATTCTGCTGGATAAAGCAAAAATTGATCCTTATGCTTAAGAAAAAAATGGAGGCCTATACCCTACCCCAACAAATACAAAAGTTAGGCCTGTATCCATACTTCAGAACCATAGAATCTGAACAAGATACCGTTGTTAAGATTCATGGAAAGGATGTCATGATGTTTGGCTCAAACAGTTATCTCGGATTGACAACACACCCTAAATTAAAAGAAGCTTCAAAAGCTGCTATTGATAAATACGGATCTGGTTGTGCAGGATCACGATTTCTCAATGGAACTCTTGATCTCCATCTTGAATTAGAAGAAAAGCTCGCCAATTACGTCGGCAAAGATGGGGCCCTTGTTTTCAGCACTGGATTCCAGGTTAACTTAGGTGTTATTTCTTCCTTACCCGGTCGTCATGATTACATCATTTTAGATGATCTTGATCACGCCTGTATCATCGATGGAGCAAGGTTATCATTTGCCAAAACTTTAAAGTACCGGCACAATGATATGGAGTCTCTCGAGAAGACGCTTCAGAAGACAGAATTGGATAAAATAAAGTTGATTGCAATTGATGGAGTATTTTCCATGGAAGGTGATATTGCCAATCTTCCAAAAATTGTTGAATTAGCTAAAAAATACAATGCCAATATCATGGTAGATGATGCCCATGGATTGGGTGTTGTAGGGAAGAATGGTGCAGGAACTGCCTCTCATTTTGGTCTGACTGACGATGTAGATCTTATTATGGGTACTTTCAGTAAGAGTCTGGCATCTATCGGTGGATTTATTGCTGCAGATAGTGACACCATCAACTTCCTTAAACACAATGCAAGGTCATTGATTTTCAGTGCCAGTATCGCCCCTGCCAATGCAGCAAGTGTGATTGCTGCCCTGGATCTTATACAGGATGAACCTGAAAGAATTCAAAAATTATGGGACAATACTCATAGAGCTATGAAAGCTTTCAAAGAGGCAGGATTTGACATAGGACATTCAGAAACTCCAATCATCCCTCTTTTTGTAAGAGATGATTTTAAAACATTCAAATTAACAAAAATGCTATTGGATGAAGGCGTATTTGTTAATCCGGTTGTTTCACCTGCTGTCCCTAGTAGCTCATCATTGATCAGGTTTTCGTTGATGGCAACACACAGCTTTGATCAGATAGACCAGGCAGTTGAAAAAATAACTAAGATCAGCAAGCAACTTGGGATTTTAGACTCTGTAAAAGAGACTGCATGAACTGCAAAATTGTAAAAGTCGATAATAAGGCTCTAACCAAGAAATTTATTGACTTTCCACATGGCCTTTACAAAGATGATCCTAACTATGTACCACAGTTGTACATTGCTGTCAAGGAACTGCTGAGTAAAAAGAAGAATCCATTTTTCAAACATTCCGAAGCAGAAGTATTCCTTGCAATGAGGGGTAATGAAGTTGTGGGTCGTATTGCAGCCATAGCCAATAGGAATTATAATAATTACCATGATAGCAATATTGGTTTTTTCGGATTTTTTGATTGTATAGAGGATTACGAAGTTGCAGAAAAGTTATTGGATACTGCATATGAATGGTGCAAGGCAAAGGGGTTCAATCAGATTCATGGGCCCACTAATTTCACAACCAATGATACCGCAGGATTATTAATTGATGGCTTCGATTCTCCCCCTGTTGTTGAAATGACCTATAATGCTCCGTACTACGAGGAGTTTGTTGACCGTTATGGGTTTACCAAGGAAATGGATTTATTTGCCTATTGGATTCCTACTAAAACTGCATCGGAGAAATACCTAAGAATATCAGCTGCACTTCAGGAAAGATTAGAGAAGAAAGGGATCACTTTCAGACCTATGAATATGAAGAATATCAAAGCTGAGATTCAACAGGTTAAGAAAGTTTATCGATCTGCATGGGAAAAAAACTGGGGCTTTGTTCCTCCAACAGATGCAGAATTTGACGTGCTTGCTGCTAATTTTAAAATGATCCTTGATCCAAGATACTGTTATGTGGCGGAACTAGACGGGAAGATGATTGGTTTTTCAGTTGGGCTTCCAGATATAAATGAGATCATCATTAATATGAAACGAGGACGGTTATTCCCATTTGGGATATTTAAACTCCTTATGGGAAAAAAGAAAACCAGAAAGGTAAGGATAGTCTTGCTTGGAGTTTTTGAAGAATACCGAAATCTTGGTATTGCAGCTGTTTTCTTTGCTAAACTTATTAATTCTGCCAAGACTTATGGGCTTGAAGGTGGAGAAGCTTCGTGGGTACTTGAAAATAATACCATGATGGTAAGAGGAGCAGAAAATCTTAATGGAAAGAAGTATAAAACTTACCGCATTTATTCAAAAGCGATTTCCTGATATCGTAAATTAATATGTCTAAATTACTTATTACCGGAGCAAGTGGATTTGTCGGAAGCTTTCTTGTTGAAGAGGCCCTGGACAGAGGGTATGATGTTTATGCAGGTATCCGGAATTCAAGTTCAAGGAAATACCTCCAGGATAAAAGGATCAGGTTCTTCAACATTGATCTTTCCTCCAGATCTGAACTTGAAAAGGCACTCAAAAAAGAGAAGTTCAGCTATATTATTCAGAATGCGGGGGTTACCAAGGCTAAGAATGAAGACACTTATTATCGAGTCAATGCACAGGCTGTAGATGACTTTGTTGAAGTATTAAAACACATGGATGCAGTTCCGGAAAAATTTGTCATGATCAGTAGTCTTGCTGCTTATGGACCTGCAGACAACAAGAAGGAACTTCTTGTAACCAGGCAATCACAACCTCAGCCTGTTACCACATATGGAAGGAGTAAACTTAAAGGTGAACAACTCCTCAGGCAGCATGAAGGATTCCCATATTCTATAATCAGACCTACTGCTGTCTATGGTCCCCGAGAAGAGGATCTATTGACGGTATATAAGATGATTAATCTTAAACTTGAATTGTTGATCGGAAATCAGGATCAAAAATTAACATTCGTTTATGTGAAGGACCTGGTCAGAGCAATTCTGGATGTGATGATTAAGTCAAAAAGTGGAAGTGATTACTTCGTTACGGATGGAAATGTGTATTCTGCTTCTGAATTTAATGATGAGATAAAAAAACAGCTGAAAACCTCTACATTAAAATTGAAACTCCCTGTAAGTCTGGTAAGGATTATGGCAATATTATCAGAAAAAATGTCATCTTTGTCGGGCAATTACCCAGCCCTAAATTTAGAGAAAGTTAAAGAGCTGGAATGTCAAAGTTGGGAATGTGATATTTCCAATTTAAGAGAAGACATAGATTACAAGCCGGCCTATTCTTTGTCAGAAGGAATAAAAGAAACTATAGACTGGTACAAGTCTCGTAATATATTATAAATCAAAGATTTAAATTCTAATAAATATTTTAGAAATGGCAGAAAAGAAACTTAAAGTCGAAAAACCTACTGGTAAATTAGGAATATTACTCCCTGGAATGGGTGCCGTTGCTACTACCTTCATCGCGGGAGTTCATGCGGTCAACAAAAAAATCTCCACTCCAATTGGATCACTTACCCAAATGGGAAGAATGAGAATTGGAAGAAGAGACAAGGATATAGTAAATAAGCCTTTAATTTCAGATGTAGTTCCGTTACAGAACTTGAAAAATGTAGTGTTCGGTGGATGGGACATCTATGAAGACAATGTCTATGAGGCAGCTATGAATGCGGAGGTTCTGGATCAGAACTTATTGAAAAAGTTAAAGCCTTCATTATCGAAGATCAAGCCAATGAAAGCGGTTTTTGACAAAAACTATGTCAAAAAACTTGATGGCAAGCATGTCAAAAGAGGAAAAACAAAGATGAAATTGGCAGAAGCTCTTATGAGAGATATCCGTCAATTTAAGAAAGAAAACAATTGTGACAGATTGGTCATGGTATGGTGTGGAAGTACTGAAATCTACATCAAAGAATCAGCTGTACATAGAACCATAAAATCATTTGAAAAGGGATTGGAAGAAAACCATATTGATATCCCACCATCAATGATCTATGCTTATGGTGCGATCAAGATGGGAATTCCTTATGCTAATGGAGCACCTAACTTGTCATGTGATGTTCCTGCTCTCGTAAAACTTGCTAAAGAAACAGGGACTCCGATTGCCGGGAAAGACTTTAAAACCGGTCAGACATTAATGAAAACCATTCTTGCTCCAGGATTAAAAGCAAGAGCTCTTGGTATTGAAGGGTGGTTCTCAACCAATATCCTTGGTAACAGAGATGGAGAGGTCTTAGATGATCCTGACAACTTTAAAACGAAGGAAGTTTCTAAACTCGGAGTTTTAGAGCAAATCCTTGAACCTGATGTACATCCTGAATTATACAAAGATCTGTATCACAAGGTGAGGATTAATTATTACCCACCCAGAGGTGATGCTAAAGAAGGATGGGATAATATTGATATCAGAGGGTGGTTGAACTATCCTATGCAGATCAAGATTGATTTCTTATGTAGAGATTCTATCCTTGCTGCACCAATCGTTCTCGACCTTGCCATCTTCCTAGATCTTGCTAAGAGATCAGGAATGCATGGTATCCAGGAATGGCTTGGCTTTTACTTAAAGAGCCCACAAGCACTTCCAGGTTTACACCCGGAGCATGACATCTTTAAGCAGCTTGAAAAACTTGAAAATACATTAAGGTATATCGCGGGTGAGAAATTGATCGATCACCTCGGTCAGGACTACGAGTCATAGTGAATACCTTTTGGAAAATATTAGCTACGAGCGGCGGTGTAGGCTTAGCCCCCGTAGCTCCCGGAACTGCAGGGGCGATCATCGCCTCTGCAGTTGCTTTTTTATTGCAATCGTATACAGATTACGATACATTCCAGATTATTAATATCGCCCTGGTTGTCTTCTTTACAGTTCTTGGAGTTATTGCTACTGATAAACTAGAGTCTGAATGGGGTAAAGATCCAGGGAAGATTGTTATAGATGAGAGTGTAGGTCAGTGGATTACATACATTATGGTTCCTTTTGGAATCACAAATATTTTAATCGGGCTTGCTCTATTCAGGTTGTTTGACATCTGGAAACCCTTAGGTATCAGAAATCTGGAAAAACTAAAAGGTGGTTATGGTGTCATGGGCGATGATATCCTTGCCGGAATTTATGCCAATATTGTTTTACAATTATTGGTTAAATTTGTCCTTTGATGGAAGAAGTAAAAGAGCATGAAAAGGCAATAGTTACTAGGGTTCCCTTCATCACCTCATTCGTTAGATCGCAGATGAGTTCAGCCATTGCCACTGCAATGGATTTTGCTGCATTCGTTTTCCTTACAGAAGTTCTCAAAGTATATTATGTTGCTGCAGCTGCCATTTCAGCTTTAGTAGGTGCGATTATCAGCTTCTTTTTGGGTAGGAACTGGGCTTTCAGTCGGAAAGATGGACATCTGACAACTCAAGCGATAAAATATATCATTACTTCATCTACAAGCCTGGTCCTTAACACCTATGGAATTTTTGCACTGACAGAATATGCAGGAATCCAATACATTTACAGTAAAATCATCATCTCACTCTTGGTGGGTGTCTTCTTTAATTTCTTTATGTACCGATATTTTGTATACAAGTGATGGAAAAGAAGCGCATTTTATTCATTGTTAATCCATTTGCTGGAACGAGTTCCAAGCACAATATTTCTGATCAGATTCATAAGTTTCTTGATCAGGAAAAGTATGATTGCCAAATCAAATTCACCGGCTATCCTCAGCATGGTCACGAAATAGCCCTTCAAGCAGTAAAAGATGGTATTGACATCATCATTGCCAATGGTGGAGATGGAACAGTGAATGAAGTCGCTTCTGCCATTGTGGGAAGCAACAGTACATTTGGAATTATTCCGGGTGGATCAGGTAATGGCTTCTCCATGCACCTGGGTCTGGGTAGAAGCTTTCAGAAAGCTATGAAAGCCATCAATGATGGAAAAATCATTACGATTGATACCTGTAAGTTGAATGATTCCTTCTATGTCAATGTTGCAGGATTCGGATTTGATGCTCGAATAGCTTTTCTAACCAAAGCAAATAAAGAAAGAGGATTCACTCATTATTTTACTACCACCTTAAAAGAATCAAAAAAATTTAAAGCAGAGCATCTTAAACTGGATATTGACGGAAAAGTTATTGAAGGAAATTTTGCAGCTGCGGTTGTAGCCAATGCTTCCCGATATGGATATAGTTTTACCATAGCCCCCACAGCACAGCTTACTGATGGTGTACTCGATATCATCCTTATCAAAGAAGCAAGTGTGCCCAGGTATTTCCTCAGTGCTTATAGATTTTTTAATAAGACCTTACATCTGAGCAGCTTAACAGAAGCCCATCAAGGAAAGAGAATAAAAATAACTTCTCCCAATCCTGTATATTATCACCTGGATGGAGAAGGCTTTGAAGCCATTAATGAATTTACAGTTGAAATAGTGCCTAAGTCATTGAAGTTGATCATCCCTTCAGATACGGATGTGAAATAAATTGTTGGTCTTTTCCATTTTCCTGTTCTCTTGCTTAAAAGAAGGGCTTGCTTTTAACGCAATATTTTGGTTCTATTCCCTGTGTAGCAAAGGGTAGATAATGGGAGTTGTGTTTTCAAGTTAGAAGTTTGAATTATGCCTCCCAACCGCATCGCGCCTGCCTGCGGTCTAACGTTAGGACACATCTACAATTATAATATTTGTTAACAAAATATATTAGTTGGCACTTTAAATTTCAAAGAGTCTTTTAAAATACATCCCTTTTACTAAAGACAATCAAGGTAATTAACTCTTATCTGGATACAATTACTTATAATACATTTCTCCCCTCTACCTGAGGTAGAAAGGTTCAAAGGGGAGGATTAGCAATGTCGTTTAGTTAAAGAAAAAATGAGACATTTATATTAGTTTTGAAAGTCGGGAGAGGTGAGGACACCTTCCCTTTGTTAGGGCTTAGGAAAAATCAAGCAAAGGTATTCTACCTCTTGCGGATATCTTAACTAAACGACATTGGGCAGGATTAGACACATGAACAATTAACAGTATTATTTTCTGTTAATTACATTTCATTTAAACTATCAGTATTAACAATAGATAAATGTACTAGACCAGTAATATTTTGATTCCCTTCTCTGGGCTGCCTGCCGACCTCTGGTTGGGAATGGCCAGGGATGGGTAGATGACGAGAGTTGTGTTTTCAAGTCAAAAGTTTGGATTATCCCTCCCATCCGCATCGCGGTTATCTAAACCAGATGTCCACTGGACATCTGATCTCGCCATGGCAAGATTACGTTTCGATAATCCTCCTTATCTAATAACCTAAGGAAGAAATGGATAAAAAGATCTTTCTCAACCTTATTTAAATATTTAACATCAATTTACCACCGGCAAAGTCATATACCCTCTAAACTCTGTATCTTCTTTAAAAACATGATCTGTGTAATCCTGTACAACATTATAGAGCGTATCACGCTCTATCGGCTTCCGTCCTACCCTTCTGATCATATTGACCAGTTGCTCTGTATTAAGAGCAGGATTTTGTTCCTCTGATCCTGCCATAGAATAGATCTTAGTGGTATCATCGATTGTTCCATCCAGGTCATCTACACCAAATGCAAGTGATAGTTGAGCGGTATCTCTTCCGATCATCGGCCAATACGCCTTTACATGATCAAAGTTATCGAGGTAAATCCTTGAGACAGCATAATTCTTCAAGTCTTCTATAACCGATACCTCCGGAACATGAGACATCTGGTTTTCTTTATTCCTGAATTTAAGTGGAATAAAAGTCTGAAATCCTCCGGTTTCATCCTGAAGCTCTCTAAGTAATTTCATGTGATGAACACGATGGTGATATTCTTCAATATGACCATAAAGTATGGTTGCATTGGATCTCATTCCGAGCTTATGCCATATGCGATGAATTTCAAGCCATTGGTCAGCATTGCACTTTCCTCCTGCTATCTCATCACGTATTTCAGGATGGAAGATTTCAGCCCCTCCTCCAGGCATGGAATCCAATCCCGCTTCTTTCATAATTTCCATTCCCTCCTGGTAACTCACTTTCCCTTTTTTAAAGATGTAATGATATTCAACCGGAGTTAAAGCCTTCACATGCAGATCCGGCCGATGTTCTTTTATCGTCTTGAAAAAATCAGCATAAAAATCAAGATCATATTGTGGCAATACTCCTCCCACTATATGAACTTCGGTGACAGGTTTATCATCATAGGACCTTACAATGTCCATCATTTCTTCCAACGTATATTCCCACCCTTCTTCCCGCTTCTTAATCAGCCTTGAGTATGAACAAAATGTACATGTATACAGACATACATTAGTAGGCTCAATATGAAAGTTGCGATTGAAGTAGGTGTTATCTCCGTGTTTCTTCTCCCTTATATAATTGGCTATGATTCCTAAATCAGCAAGATCAACGTGCTCATATAAATAT
>JABDLO010000033.1 GCA_013002995.1 Saprospiraceae bacterium
GGTGTAAACAGGGCAGCTGAGGCGATGACAATATTCGCAGTTATCTGTGCAGCCTTATTCCCAGGTATTCACGTCGGTAGAGCTTGGGTTGTTTTCTACTTCTTCCCGTATCCAAATACGAGAGGACCTTTATGGCCTAACTTTAACTCACCGCTCCTTTGGGACTTATTTGCCATTTCAACTTATTTCACAATATCATTGCTTTTCTGGTATACCGGACTTGTGCCAGATTTCGCAACCGTAAGAGATAGAGCAAAAGGACTTAGAAGAAAAATATATAATATTCTTTCATTCGGATGGACTGGATCTGCAAAGCACTGGCAAAGATGGGAGTCATTATCTCTGATTCTGGCAGGTATTGCCACACCACTCGTACTTTCAGTTCACACCATTGTAAGTTTTGACTTCGCCACTTCTGTTATACCAGGATGGCATACAACCATATTCCCGCCATACTTCGTTGCAGGAGCGATTTTCTCAGGATTTGCAATGGTATTGACTTTAATGATTGTTACAAGAAAGCTATTGAAGCTTGAAGAATACATCACGATAGGACATATCGAATCCATGAATAAGGTAATCCTTGTTACGGGTACTATTGTAGGAGTAGCCTACTTAACGGAGCTATTCATCGCTTGGTATTCTGGGTACGTATATGAGCAATTTGCATTCTTTAACAGAGCGGTTGGTCCATATTGGTGGGCTTACTTCGGTATGATGTTTTGCAATGTGATTTCACCACAGATTTTCTGGAAGCGCTCTTGGAGAAGAAATGTTGCCATTACATTCTTTGTTTCGATTATTATAAATATCGGAATGTGGTTTGAGCGATTTGTAATTATTGCTACCACACTGGCAAGAGATTACTTACCATCAAGCTGGAGTTACTATTCTCCAACTTGGGTAGAAATTGGAATTTTCCTAGGCACACTGGGTATTTTCTTTACACTATATCTTCTATTTACACGCGTAGCGCCAGTGGTTGCTATTGCAGAGGTTAAGTCTATATTGAAATCTGCTGGAGATCAATATACAGGCCCCAATGCACAACACAACCATCACGAAGATCATCAGGTCGTTACAACCGAAAATGTAGAAGAGATTCAAAACGACGAAAATCAAGACTAGTTCACATAATTTTTTTAAAAACATGGGACAAACAAAAGATATAATTTACGGACTTTACAACGACGAGGAAGATTTGCTTCGCGCCGTAAAACAAGCCAATGCGGCACATCTTGAAATTATGGATGTTTATTCACCATTTCCTGTTCATGGATTGGATCCACTGTTAGGACTGAAGGAATCAAGACTCCACATTGCCGGTTTTATCTATGGATTACTGGGTACACTAACAGCATTCTTAGGAATGACTTGGATTTTTACAAAAGATTGGCCAATTGTATTTGGAGGTAAACCCTACTGGTCTGTACCTGCTTTTATTCCAATTACTTTCGAATTGACTGTTCTCTTTGCAGGTATTGGTATGACAGTTACTTTCTATATCATCAATGGCTTAGGACCTGGAGTTGTTAATCCAACCATTGATTTAAGAATTACAGATGATAAATTTTGCATAGCATTTGATAAATCAGAAGTGGATGCTTCACAAGCTGAATCTTTCCTTCAATCTTCAGGTGCTGATGAAATTAATTCAAAGACTATATAACACATGAAATACACTTCAATATATATTGTTCTATTGGTGTTCCTGGGAATGCAATCATGCCAACAGCCTGGTGGGGATAGCCCGGGAAGTGAGTTCATGCCTGATATGGGGCACTCTATTGCTTATGAAGCCAACTATTATAATTACTACTACAACAATACATGGGGTAGTGAAGATGAATACTACGAGTATGCCCGTCCGAAATTACCAGTAGCAGGCACCGTACCTCGTAATTCAGCAAGCTCAATATCTATTCCATCAGCAGTCAATGTATCTGCTTATGACTATCCTGATACAGAGGACGGAAGAACGCGGGCGATGACAGAAATCATCGACAATCCTTATGATATTACGGATGATGGATTAGCAAGAGGAAAGGAATTATATGGATACTATTGTGCTATTTGCCATGGTGATAAAGGAGATGGCAATGGTTACCTGATAAGAGATGGTAGCCCTTATCCTGTACAACCTGCCAACTTTTTAAATGAAGAATTTCTAGCAGCTTCAAATGGTAGGTATTATCATTCAATCATGGTAGGGAGAAATTTAATGGGAGCGTATAAGGATAAACTGAACACAGAAGAACGCTGGCAGGTTATACATTATATAAGAAGCCTTCAAGCCAAAGAGCAAAAACTGGAGTACAACCAGTTTGTAAATACATTAAACGAAATCGACAGACCAGCAGGTGAAATTGTAGCTGAAGTTACAGATGAAGAACATCATGATGATCATGATGCAGATGCCCATGGTCATGATGATCATTCAGAAGGAGAGGATCATCACGGAGATGACGATCACGATCATAATGAAACTCATTAATACTTAAGCAAAAACGAAATAGATGACTTACGATTTTACAAGTAAAAATAAAATGTGGTTGACCATCGGAATGATGGTGGGTGTCATTTGCTTAGGATGGACGTATTTTCTTGCGGATGATGAATTGCACACAAGATTCTGGTCAAACTTTTTGCACAATGCTGCATTTTTTACGGGCATTGCCTTAATGGCTGGATTTTTCATGGCGGCCAGTATTACAGCTTGGGCTGGTTGGTATGTCAATTTTAAAAGAGTGTGGGAGTCCTTCTCACTATTCCTTTTAGTTGGTTTAGGATTAATGGGCGTTGTGGCTTTGGGAGTGTTTTTTGACTGGCACCATTTATATCATTGGATGGACCAATCAGCTTTGGATCCTAATAGTGAACATTATGACCCTCTTCTAGCTGGAAAATCAGGATTCCTGAATAAATACTGGTACTTAGGTGGAACAGTAGTATTGGTTGGAATCTGGTACTTAATTG
>JABDLO010000052.1 GCA_013002995.1 Saprospiraceae bacterium
CCATACAACTCCGCACATAATGATTCCATACTCTATAATCTGCCGTTCTCATCCGGTAAAAAATACCGCATCATGCAGCCATGGAATGGTAAATTATCCCACTTTACCAGGGAATCAAAATATGCCCTGGATTTTGATATGCCGGAAGGTGACACGATCTGTGCAGCCCGGGGAGGGATTGTAATAAGGACGATAGACCATTTTACTGAAAATGGGGGAAAGGAACTAAAGGACAAAGCCAATCAGGTTGTCGTCCTTCACGATGACGGGACCATGGCATTTTATGTGCATTTACTTCATAGAGGTGTTTTAGTAGAGGCTGGTGATACCATCAGAAAGGGACAGATTATTGGGTTGAGTGGCAATACAGGATATTCTACCAAGCCCCACCTTCACTTTGTAGTGAGAGAGGCCCCGGATAAATCGGTTCCGATGTATTTTAAGGGATATCAGGGTAGAATCCTTAAGAAAGGTAGGAAAGTTGGGTATTGATTTCTACGGAGGATTCAACTACTGCCAATGATCATTTCTTCATGTGATGCAGATTCTCAATTTGAATCGGAGTATTTCATAATATTGACTTCTAATCCGATCAATATTCAAGACTTAACATTCATTTTAAATCAATGCCGATGAAAAAATTATGTCTTGTTTTATTCCTTTCATTCTTCTTCTTTACCTGCACAGAAACTGAAAATAACGAAGAATCAGATTTTGAAAGTACACTTAAGGTTGAATTTGAGTTCTTCTCAACGGGCGCTACTTATGTACTTGATGAAAAAAATCCAACAACATCTACCATTAGTGATGTAGAATTTAATGTAGAATTTTCAACAGTAGCGGGAAGCAGTGAATTCGACCTTGATGAGAATATGTTTAGAACAACTTTTGATAATCCAGAGGTGCTGGGAAAATTAATCAGAGGCAAAATGCGTGTAGGGTTTGCCGATGACTTTGTGGGTGTTTATGTAGATCAATCCCGGCAATATGAAAGCCTTGTCTCAGGAAGTGTCAGTGAGTTTTATGAAATAGGCATGATCGGGATACCTCTGGCAGATATTATAACTGAGAGTACGGGCGAAGAGGTCTATATCTTTGAACTCTCAGGTCAAAGTGTATGTAATGCATTGACTTCTGAAGTGTATTATAGGAGGAACTTCACAACCATCAACGATAAAGGGAATTCAGTTCAGGCAGAAGAAACGTTGACCAATCTCTCTTGTGGAGAGCGATCTCTGGTTACTGTAAGGGTTTATTTACCGGAATGAGCATGATTTATTGCATTTATTCACCTTATGGAAGGTTGATTCTAATTTAAAACCATATAGTTGTCCCTCTTGGAAACCCTTTAATTACCCTTCAACAAAGGATATAGATGATGATAACCATAAATGGCCAGTAAGCTTAATTGGCAAGATGGGTCACAAGTTGCCTAAATAATTGATTTCGTATAAAATTTTATAAAAAATAGAAGAAGGTCTGAAAACAGATTATGGTTTTTCAATGCCTATGTAAATGGTAAATGGTTAATAGATAGAAGGTTACGAGGGTAATTTAAAGGTTTTTTATTATCTTTCTTTAGTCAAAGCAAAGCAACTTGTTGATATGAACCCCTCAGCCAGACTTATACTATCACTGGTATTTGTGTATTTCATACAATCAATCCAGGGCCAGCAATCATCTTTAACAGTATTAGATATATGTCCTCGAAAGATTGTAGTTGAGACTGATGATTATGATTGTAGTTCCGGTAGAACAAGTGAGCGGTTGGCAGGTAAAGAGCTGGTATTGCTCAATTCATCAAAAATTAGGATCAGGGAAATTGATTCCAAGGGAACGAGAGTTTATGAGTGTAAATGTGACTATGGCATCTTTCCTGAAGAACGTGAAGTTATAGATTGTGAGACTGGAGACCAATTGCCTGCCAGCGACAATTGTTCAGAAGGAGTTTGTGCACCCTTTTATTTTTTTGATCTACTCTACTTTCGCTGGATTGAAGATAATATTGTCTCAAGTCAGGATGATTGTGATGAGTTTAAGTTTCAATATGGCAGGACCAAGCCTGGATTCTTTAAAACTGATTTTAACTTAGCTACGCCTGCATTTATTCCAACATTTTTTGAAGGCATTGGCAGGACTGATCGAGCGGTTGTAATGGTATGTCCATGGGAAGGAACTGATTATTTCTCCTATGATTATATCAAAAACAATTATGAAAGCTCCATGGATGTCATTTACCAGAATGCTGTATCCTATGAAACATGTATGGGAGTGGTTAATCCGGGTGCCTTCTTTTTCGATCTGAATCCATCGACATATGATGAAGCCATTTTTAGCGATGACTTTCAGACGCTGGAAGATGTAGAATCTGTAGATTCTCCGGTTGAATTGTCTGATGTTCTTATTAAATCAGTCAATGGAACTACTGCAGATGGAGTTTCTGATATCCTAATTTCCATCAATGGTTATCAAGATGGAACAATTGATATAGAAGAATTGGATGAAAGATATGGATCAATAAGAATGCCTTGGGGAAACCAGGCTTTTGACTTTTCAGGAAGTCCCTTTCATGTGATCATTTATAGCCCACCGGAGAGTTTTCCTGATGACTTGCCCAAGTTAACTACTCCTGAAGGTCATGTCTACACAAGAGTCAAGATAAAAATGGAGGCAGGAGCGCCCTCAGGTGAAAAAGTAGATGCTGAGTTCTCTATTCCATTAATCAGGCCACCCATAGTACTGGTACATGGTACATTTGACAAACCTGAGAATTGCTGGAAGACACCAATAGAAGGAGAAAAGAGTATGTATCAATCATTATTAGACGAAGGATATGTGGTACGCACAGTAGATTACCAGGATTCCAATGGAGATGAAAGTGACCCTTGTTCAAATTTTGCTGAAGGGCTATTTGATAACACTTCAATCAGTTCATTTGATTGCAATAAGAAGGTGGTTTATGAGAACCCCGGTGGGATCAAAGACGCTATAGATTATTTTCGGGATACATTATTCGTGGCAGCTGCACAAGCAGATGTTATTGGACATAGCATGGGAGGGGTCTTGCCAAGGGTTCTGGCATCAGATGATGATTTATTTGCAACAAGATATAATGATGACTATTATCGGAATGATAATTTTAATGATGGTGATATCAATCGATTGATTTCTATTGCATCCACTCATCATGGATCAGACGGCAGTGAATTTCTTTTGGATTTTAACATGTCATGGAAAGACTCTAACCTTCCTTTGCTGGAAAGACTGGCCAATGGTTCATTAACAGGGCTTATATGGTTTGGCAAAGGAATTGGTAATACAGGGGCAGTAAGAGATCAGATGCCAGGTAGTAAAGCTTTACAACGCATTGGTCCTACTAAAGTACCCAGTCATGCAATTGTTTGTACTATCGAAGATTTTGAGGCCATTGCAGATAATGAGGCAGATGCAGATCCATTGTTCAATTACGCTAATTTATTAAGAGGTCTTACATCTTACTTCTACTTCTTTCCTGGAAGTGTTAAGAATTATTTTATCAACGTTGTTGACAAATATCGGCGCTTACCATCCTCCTTACAGAACAGCAATAAATTTAAATATGACGATGTCCCAATTGCTGCTCTGCCCAGGAATGAAGTGCTCATGGGAGCAAAACCCAGGGGATTAGAAATGTTCACTGAAAAGATTGAAGATGGACTTGCTGAATTCTGGCAAAACTGGCACCTTTTCCAGGAGAATGTAGATGACACATGGATATCTGATGAGGAAACTACCTACAAGCTTCAATATGAAACAGCGGAGTATAATCATTATGAAGAGGATGACGACTTTAATAATTTCATTGAAGAAAGAAGATATGATATCATCAGTGGTGAAGAAAAAGATGATTCTGAAATAGCGGATTCAAAAAATTTTGCTCTTGACTACATCAGGTATTTAATGTTTAAAAACGACTTGAATGATTGTGTGGTAAGGTATGAGAGTCAGACTGGCGGAATGGAGGAACCCTACATCACTCATTTTGATGATCACATTCATAGTTTTGCTCCAAGATATAAAGATGTTAATGATCGGGTTAAATCATTGCTTTCCGGCGGAATGGAAGATTTCAATATGGATGGATTTCCTGCTGCCGGCAAGAAGCTTCCTGTATCTATACCCAATCCGGATTTTATCA
Organism: Saprospiraceae bacterium; assembly: GCA_013002995.1. Lineage (GTDB taxonomy): Bacteria > Bacteroidota > Bacteroidia > Chitinophagales > Saprospiraceae > JABDLO01. The sequence continues at coordinate 4,178 of JABDLO010000052.1, forward strand.
TGACGGGTGCGAATCGAAGATCAGATGACAGACCCTCTCCTTTAAGGTATGGTGAGGAAGCAATCTGCTGGTCAGGAATGGTGCCTGCTCATGCAACCGCTTTTCTGGATGTTGCCATGAGAAAGGATGTTGTTATTTTGACACGACCCGTAAACCCTGATGCCACACCTTTAATCGCTACCAATTCTGCAACAAAAGGAATGAACCTTAAGGGAAAGAGTTCAAACTGGGGACCACATAAAGGATACATACCGGTCCTACAGAAATATTCGAAATTGTGGTTCTTATATGGTGATGATCATGAAGAAAGAGATACACAAATTGTGCAGTTTTCTGCTAAAACAAAAAAGCAATTAAAGAAAGAACCTGAAATGGTCGTGGAGGCTTCACTGAAAGTAACCTATGATTGTCCTGAAAATGATGATGATTTTGAGATTTATGTTGACACATTTGGAGTGGATGCTGCTGAATCAATATACCTGGTTCAGGAAATTGAGGATGGATTCAAAGTACAGCAATGGAGCAAGCAAATTGATGGGCTTTGTCCCAATAATTTGATTGAGCAAAGTGACCTAGGGAATCTTATTCCTTTAAAAGTCATGTCCAAGCCAAGAACAGATGACACCATCTATTATACAGCAGATTATGACCTGCTTGCAATAGGATTTAAAGATCCAACTTTGATTAATCTCGAAGAAGATAAGTATATCGTAAAAACATTAGAAGACTTCAATAAAGAAAAGGGTTTTATAACTCCTGAGCAATCAGAATTATTAGATACCTTAAATGAGGAGGTGAGGTTGACAGGGTACGAAGGGGGTAATGTGTCACACCATGGGCCTGAGAATCAATTTTATATTCTAAGCAATCCTTCAGAAGGATCACCATATGTAGATTATCCAATTACAGCGTTTTATAAAGACTCGAGGGGTAGAGGAGTCATTCTTGGTATTTCCAGGGGCCCAAAGGGATTTAGAGATTATTATTTAAAAAGATTTATGGCCAGGATGAGGCGAAAAGGATACGATCTTTATGAAAATATCCACTCACCCGGTTGGGATTGGAGTTATCATTCGACCTATACATATGAGAAAGGTTGGGACGACAGGGATTCTCCAAGAATAAAAGACTCTCCTGAAGAAATCCCTTTTGAGGAAAATTGCCGTGAGACCAATGTGATCCCTGAACATGAGTATTATTATGTTGAGGAGAAAGACCAGTCTATTCTTGAAAACACATATGTAAAAATTTATCCCAATCCCGCTACTGAAATTATCAATGTAGATATTGGAGTTTCTGAAATATATCCAATCAACTATAGATTGACAAACAATATGGGTATGATGGTAAGACAAGGGAAAAGACTATTAGACGGACCATTAGAATCCTTTACAATCGATGTTGCAGGCATTCCTCCTGGAATATATGTCGTTACCATTCAACTTAAGAATGGCATCTATTCAAGGAGTGTCAGTATCATTAATTAATCGATCCATATATAAACAAGATCAACATGAATCATTTGATTAAACTAAGCATAACAAGCATCCTTTTATTCATATACGTCTTATCTTTTGCACAAGCTCCTCAGGCATTTAATTATCAGGGTGTGGCCCAGGATGTTGAAGGCAATCCAATACAGGAGACTGAAATTTCCTTATTGATCTCCATCGTTCGAGGATTTGAAGATGGAAACATCATATTTGGAGAGGTGCATCAAGTGATGACTTCTAAGTCTGGATTGTTTTCACTTAGAATCGGACAAGGAGAACCATATATAGGAAATATAAGGAATGTTGAATGGGGCAATGATCAATACTACATCAGGGTTGAAATTGATCCTGAAGGAGGCGAGGATTTCATCGATCTTGGTACTACTCAACTATATTCTGTGCCATATGCTTTATACGCCGCTGAAGCAGGAAACGCCTCGGGCGGCTCCAATCAAAACCTGGAGTTGAATGGAACCAACCTCTCCATTGAAAATGGTAATAGTGTTGACCTGTCATCTCTCCAGGATGGTACCATTGATGCGGATGCTGATCCTTCTAATGAATTGCAAGATCTTTCAATTAGCGGTACCGACCTGAGCATCAGCAATGGAAATACCATTTCTCTGGGATCTCTTGAAGATGCTGATGCAGATCCTAACAATGAATTCCAAAATCTATCACTTAATGGAACCGATCTGAGTATAAGTAATGGAAACACCATTTCAATTTCCGGACTTCAGGATGGAACGATAGATGCTGATGCAGATCCCACCAACGAGCTTCAGCAACTCAGTCTTAATGGAAATACATTGAACATTAGTGATGGCAACTCAGTAGATTTATCTGGTGTAGGAAATGGAGGAGGGTCAGGAGATTCTGATCTCTGGGAAGAAGAATCTGATGAAGGATTAAGAACAGATTTCATAAATGTCAGATTTAATGAGGGGGAGATGCCTTCCTCAGTGCGTATAGACAGGGTAGATGAAAATATTGGATTAATTAGAGCATATAATCGAGAAGCAACAGAAATGAAAGAGTTGGCCTCAGCAAATCAAGATGGTGAATTTGGAAACTATGGTTTTTCTGGCGATAGTGATTTATTATACTGGATAGGGGTTTCCGAGACATTGCCTTTATTTGAATTAAGAAGTCCAGATCACACATTGGCTAGTATTTATGCATCCCCAACATCAGGAGGTTTTTTAAACTTACGGGGCCCAAATGGAATGGACAATGTAAGACTTACTTCCAGGGCATCCAATAATAATCGAGGATCGATCGGAGTATATGATGAGAACGGAAACGATCAAGCTGGGTTATATGTAGATGCTCAAGGAAATGGCATAGTCTATGGAACAATGAAAAATTTTAAGATTCCTCATCCGAAGGATCCGTCCAAAGAGATTGTTTATGCCTCAATGGAAGGGCCGGAGGCAGGAGTATACTTAAGAGGTACAGCAGTACTAAAAGAAGGAGAGGCTAACATTGACTTTCCTGAATATTTTTCATTGATAATTAGTGATCAAAGAATTACAGTAATGACAACTCCCTTATCAGCATCTTCTAAAGGATTAGCTGTAGTAGAAAAGAACCTAAATGGCTTCAAGATCAAAGAATTATATGAAGGGAAAGGCACATATGAAATTGATTGGGAAGTGAAAGCCAATAGAAAGGAATTTGATGATTTTAAAGTAGTACGCGATAGAAATGACTCGAGAGAACAAAGGCTTTCTTTGATATCTGATACCATAAGAAGCCCTAAACCAAGAAAAAATGATTAAATGCATTGCATATAAATTCAGGCCTCTCATATTTATCGCAAGTATCGCTCTTGATGTTTGTTCAGTTATACTCGTATTAGGTTTATCATTTAATACTTCTTCCTGTCAAGGAATTGGTAAATACGTGATCAGCAATGGAGGTAAATTGTTATCCAATGACATGGTCACCATACAATGGACAATAGGGGAAATTGCCGTTAATAGATACAATAGTGAAAATATAGTTTTAGATGAAGGCTTTCACGCAGGAACTTCAGATAATTCATCAACATCAATAGTAGAAATCACACAAGAGGAAATTTTTGTTTATCCCAATCCTGCTTCTGATATTGTTTTCTTTAATGTAAAGGAACAATTAAATGAGGTGACAATGATTTTAGTAAATGTGGAAGGAAAAATCTTACTGAAAGAACATCAAAGTAAAATAAAATCCATTAGACTGAATCGATTCCCTAAAGGAATGTATACTGCAATAATAATAGATCAAAGAGGGAGGACCTATTATTCACACATTATTAAGCAATGAAATGGTCCAGTCTTCCTTTATTCCAGTATTTAATCTTTAACGTGGTAAAATGGAAAGTATAGGATGCCGGAAATAGAAATCAGATAATTACCATTATCGATAATAGATTTTTTTTATTGACTATTTATTCTGGTTGCTCCTGGTATATTGGTAACGTAACAAATTCAAGCCCTGAAGAATCAAATGCAAGGAAGATGACAACTGGAATGATGTATATCTTTTATGGTATTAAAGGTGAAATGGCGAATAACAATTCAAAGTAAAATTTCTAAGTCGTATCATTCACTTGTCTGGTAATTTCTTAACTTCACTTACCTCAAAAACAAAATAAACCAATGTCAAAACTGGGAAAACATTTTAAAAACTTATTTGTCAGGTACTTTTCAGTCTTGAATTACCGGTCATTCATTGCCATTGCTATTGCATTATTTGCAACCTGGATTAGTTACCGATTCCATTTAGTATTTGACCTGGATTTAACTCTTATATCCGTTGCAGTTGTTTTTCCATTGGTTTTTACCCTGGGAAGTGCATTCCAGCGTCGTGAGAAAGCCCTGGAGCATCTCGGAAGAGCCAAAGGAGCACTTTCAGCGATTAAGTTTTGTTTTTCTTATGCCAAGAAAGTAGATGATCTTGATAAGGAAAAGATTTATAAAGTGGTAGAAAATGTGAAAACGGAATTGATTGCATTTCTTTACGCTGAATCAAATGATAAGGAAAAACTAAATACTGCTGTAGGGGAAATTCAGAATTTTATCACAGTACATGGTAATAACCTGGGGAGAAGCCTTTCTTTAAGGGTATACCGCTTAATGAGGGACGTGATCATGGGGATAGAAAATTCAATCGCAATAAAAGCCCACCGGACGCCTTATAGCATCAGAGCATATTGCGTTCTTTTCATTTATGTCTTTCCCTTTTTCTATGCTCCTACCCTTATCAAAAACATACAATACCAGGAAGGAGCAGTAGCCAATTTGTTAAGTGATACCATTATTGCTAATGGCGCCAACGGTTATACCATCATCATTTATACACTAAATGTCATCATCTCATTTTTTCTGATTACCCTCTTTAATATTCAGGAACAGATAGAGAATCCATTTGACCAGGATGGATTGGATGATATTATACTGGAAAATTACCTACTTGATTATTGATCCACTTCGTTTAGAGTCCAGTTGTACTCCATCCATTTGATTGTAGCTTTGGGTGAAACACCTATTGCTGTATATTGATTAATGTATTGGGTGAGGCTTTGATCATTTTCAAAATCAGCTCTGAAC
>JABDLO010000102.1 GCA_013002995.1 Saprospiraceae bacterium
ATATAGAACTTATGCATGTCATCTAAGTACTTTGGTTCTTTCTTATGTTTAGCATAAAGATTAAGAACAGGAGGCGCCATAAAAAGAGCATCACACCACCACCATAATATGGTCTTTCCCATCTCGCTCTTATCTTTTCCTTCTTTCCATGCATCTGGTTCATAAAGATGAGCATCAAGAAATGCCTTTGTTGGCTCTAAGTCAACAAAATTCCTTCTTCCATCTGTCATATCTACGTACAAGTAGCTATAAGAGATGGCAACATCATCGGCATGGTGTAATCTTTTAAAGGTATTCCAATTGTTCCAATATCCCTGGTTTTTTAATGCTGCCATATACATCATATCTTTAGTTGCTTTATGGGCTCTGGCAACACCAGTATAGTAGGCTCCATTGGTCCAGTCGGTAGGAGCAATCGCAATGATAGGATGAGCTTCCTGCCATTCTAAAGCCTTGATCATTGAGGCCTTAATCACAGAATGATCCAGTGTGGATTGTTCTGTCATTGTCTGGGTGACTGAACAATTCAACAGTGTTACTACTGCTATAAATGTTAATACAATTCTATTCATTTGTTTATATTTTAATAATTCTATGAAGATGAAACATTTCTTATATTTCTATTCATTTCACCTTACTTCTTAAGTTTAAAAGTAGTTTCTAAATATTCATTGGAAGAGGTGCCGACCATTACGGTATAATCACCTGCTTCTAAAATTTTCGTCATATTGGGGCCTGTGAATTCCAACATTTTCGGAGTGATCTTAAAAGATACAGTTTTACTTTCTCCTGGATTTAATTCAATTTTGTTAAATCCTTTCAGTTCTTTATCCGGCCTGGTCACCGATCCTATTTCATCTTTAACGTACATCTGAACCACTTCTTTGGCTTTTACATCACCTGAATTGGTAACAGTTACGCTTACATCTAAATCGCTGTCAGGTGACATCTCATTACTTGAAATGGCTATATCCGAATAATCAAAAGTTGCATAACTTAAGCCATATCCAAAAGGATAAATGGGACCATCTTCAAGGAATAGATATCCTTTCTTATAATTAATCTCCTTCATACTATAATGGAATGGCATTTGACCTATGGATCTTGGAACTGTAACAGGTAATTTCCCCGAAGGAGAAGTATTCCCGAATATTATTTTAGCTGTAGATTCATCTCCAAATTCACTCAGATCCCAGGTGTCTAAAATTGCATCCGCCTTTTCTGAAATGGTGTTAATGGATAAGGTCCTGCGATGTTTTAAAACGACAATAACAGGTTTTCCCAAGGCTTTTATTTTTTCTATTAATTCATCTTGTGGTCCAACAGGCTCAATAGTAGCACGGTCACCCAGAGCGTTGTTAAAGTATGCTTCTTTGGCAGTAAACTCATCCCCACCCAAAAACAAAATTGATACATCGGCTTGCCGGGCTTTTGATACCAACCTAGCAATCGCTTTAGGATCTCTATCCAATAAGTTGGGGGAGCCTTTTTCCTCATCAGTAAGCTTAAACCCTTTGTCTACTGTAAATGACACATTTGCACCAGCAACAGATTCAAACATTGACTTGGTATTCTCCTTAACCAAAGGCCCTAATAAGGCAATCCTGGTTGGTCTTTTATTGCTAAGAGGCAATGTGTTGTTCTCGTTTTTCAGCAAAATGATCGATTCCAGATCAGCTTCTCTGGCCAATTCTAATGAAGATTCAGCTCTTACACCGGTTTCAACTTCTGATATTTCTATATATGGATTTTCAAATAAGCCAAGTATAAACTTGGTTCTTAAAACACGTCTTACTGACCTGTCTATTAACTTTTCGATCTCAGGATTCGATTTTACCATTTCAGGAAGGTATGCATAAGAGTCTTCAGCATACAAATCAATATCAATTCCTGCCTCAAGTCCCATTAAAGCAGCTGCTTCAGGAGATTCTGCAACATTCATAAAATAGAACAAACGGGCAATATCGTTGGAGTCAGAAATGAGGTACCCCAGAAAGCCCCACTGATCACGAAGCACCCCGGTAAGCAAAGCTTGATTACCGTGGGTTGCAATTCCATTAAGATCTCCATGCGAAGCCATTACTCCCAGCGTTCTCGCCTCTTTTACTGCTGCTTCAAATGGAGGATATATTTCATCAATCAGTGTTCTGTCAGATATTTCTACAGCCGCAAAATTAGAACCACCTAATACCTGGCCATATCCTGCAAAATGCTTGGCAACCGCACCAATGTGTGTGCCGTTTCCTAAACCTTCATAATCACCCTGTACTCCCTTAATGGCATTTACCACCATCTGGGTTGTTAAATACGTATCTTCTCCAAATGCTTCACTCATCCGTCCAAATCGTGGATCACGGACAATATCTGCTTCAGGAGAATGACACATGTGCATCCCTCTGAGGCGGGCTTCTTTCCCGACTATATCCCAAACCCTGTTTACCAATTCAGGATTAAATGAAGCTGCAGAGGTGAGTGGTCTTCCAAACTTGGTACATCCAGCCGCATCCACCCCATTATAGGATTCAGTTACGAATAGAGCAGGAATGCCCCAACGATTGTTTTCGATGATGTATTTCTGTAATTCATTATTGAGCTTAGCAGCTGCAACCGGACTGATATGCTCTCCCGGATTCTTAATTCCAGCGATGCCTAATTTGAGTTTCTCAATAACTCTATCCGAAAGTTTTAAGTTTCCATTTTCATCTGCTTCCACACCAATATTGGCATGAAATATTCGCAATTGAGCTACTTTTTCTTCTAAAGATAACAATGGTAAAAGCGCTTCAACCCTATCATCAATTGATAAAGAAGAATCTTTGTAATCATCAGTAGTGGAAGAAGGACCTCCACAAGAGACAATTAGAAAGCTGAGAGCGAATAATGATAAAGTATAGAGTTCTTTCATAATAACTATTTCTTGAAATTGCTTCATTGAGTATTATTCATTTTGTGTCTACATCGAATCAGCCTCATTTTAAAAATGAAAATGATTCAATTTGCAAAGCATTGTCATCCAACTGTTCGATTAAGAAATAAAGGTTTTCTGACTTATCCAGTCTCGAAAGTTCAACATTGAGTTCTTCTAAATTATTGAGACCTGGCTTTAGGTTCAGTTTCTTTTTACCTACTATTTTTCCATCTAAAGCATCTCTTCTCACCTCAATATTAAACTGTCCACCGGTTGGAGCAAAAGCTCTAAGTTTAATTGTATTATACGATTGTGTATTCTTGACATTAGGAAAATTCAAATAACTCTTCCTGGCATTGGTTTCCACTACAAAGTCGTTCGAAACCTCCTTTTTGATAATACCATCTGCTTTAAAATATTCTTCTGCCTCAATTTTTTCCTGATTGGCGTGATATTGTCCCACTCCTATGCCATCAATCCTGATGATTGCCATCTCCCCATTCTCCTTAAAGTGTACATAGCTGATAAATGTATCCCTGAAATACCGATTCCCGGTCTGGCTGATGTCACAATAAGCAAAATACCATTGATTATTCCATTGAAAGAAAGAACCATGACGTCCTTGTAAGAATCCATTTGGCCATGTAGGAGCATCATAACCTTCTGCGAAACTTTCTTTCTTGATGACCGTGCCTTTATAATCGTAAGGGCCGTATAGATCATCGGACATCGCATAAAAGCAACCCCACGATAAATAGTATTTGCCATTGTATTTGTGAACGAAAGGTTTGTCATCCGTTGGCTTTTCAGCATTCCTACCATCTTGATTATAAGGTCCTCTCGGATTGTTGATGATGATCTTTTTGGGTTCTTCAGCCAGGCTAATCATATCATAATTCAACCTTGCGATATAAAAGTCCCATACCCCAAATATGATGTAATGGTCACCACCATCTTCAAAAATGGCCATGTCATATTCATGGGTAGGAGTAAGATCTGAGCCCAGTAATGGTTTGACTAGGGGATCCTTCCAGGGACCTACCGGTGAATCACCTACAACTACACCGGTCTGTTGATTTCTTTCAGAAAAGTACCAATAGTATTTCCCATCCTTCTTCCCAACATCCGTTGCCCAGCAACCTTGAAAACCATCACCTATGTAAGTTTCTCCCGGTTTGAGAATACTCCTTTTCGTCCAATTTACAAGGTCAGGTGAAGACCAGACCCACCAGTCTTCCATGATAAATTGTTTGTTCTCTGCTGATTTATCATGTGAAGCATATACGTAAGCTGTATCGTTGAATATATGAATGTGAGGATCGTTGAGTCCTTGATTAGGTACTATTGGGTTTTGAGCAATGACATTTATCGCCAAGCACATTAAAAGTACGATATTTAACTTCCTCCTTTTCATTTTTTACATCTATCGCTTTAAAATTTACTTACAGGTTATTTCACTTAACCCTGCTGAAGTGGCATCCGAAAGTGTTTTATCTGTTCTAAACAATACAAATTGATCCAAGGCGTGAAATTTTGATCGTCCTGAAATTTCAATATCATACGTTCCGGCACTATCAAACTGGGCAAAAATGTTAAATGGATCTCTATCATTGGTGGTTGACCTCCAAAACCATTCACCTAATCTATTCATATAAGCTTTTAACCATCCATCTTTACTCGCCCCTTCAGGATTAGGTGTTTTCCCACTCCCTTTTGGATATACTCTTTCGCCTGTGCTTGCCTTTTCTCCATAGAAGTCGGCAGCTATTGGAATCCTTAACCATGAATCATTGTGCTCTGTATTGCTATCACCTGTACCAATTCTTGATCGCCAAACAAATTGATAGGTTCCCGGATTAGTGATTTTTACGGAGAAGCTCATAACTCCCTTTCCGGGTGTACTAAAATTATCTTCCCCCTTCCATATCAGATATCCATCTCCTTCAAATCCCGCAAACAAAGTTTCTGTTTCCCAATCATTAGGTGTGGAACTTGGATTTTTAATGTCTACCCGTACCAAGCCAACTTTTTCAATATATAACTCACCAGAAGTACAAGTATTCATTTCTTCCTCTTCCATTTCTTCCTCCATTTCCTCTTCCATTTCTTCGACTTCATCATCTTTTGAACACCCTATTGTTCCAAACACAAGGAACATTGAAAACAAAATGATTAAAAGTGAATCAAATGATGATTTATATGTCATTGTACAATGATGTTTAATTTTTTGTAAAACCTAATCTCTACAGGTCCCATCAGACCTGATGGCATTAAAGGACTGTCCTTTTTGTAAAATGGAGCTGTAGTGAATGTTGTTCTTTTTCCAGAAGGTCGAGGTTCATTTTTTACATACCATTCCGGCATAGTCAGATCAGTTGCTCTATGTGGCCCTAATTTGTATCCTCCATCATTAGGTGGATACCTTTCATCACCAATCAACCTATTAGACCATTGATTTGTAACTCGTATTTCTAGAGTATTCTTTCCTGGTATTAAGTAATCACTTATATCAAGCTTATAAGGTGGCATCCATGTAACTCCGGCAGGTTTATCATTTATAATAACTTCTGCAACAATAAAAACAGAGGCAAGCTCTAAGATCGCTCCATAATCATCTTTTTTGTATTCTATTGGTACTGTGAAGGACTTATTATAAGCAGCTGTTCCACTGTAATATTTAATAGAATCCTCCTGATGGTCTTTCCAATCTATCAATTCCGGGAACTCAACAGTACTTCCATAACCGCTTTTCTGGTTAAATTTTACATTCCACTTCCCATTGATTCCAATTGGATCAGGGAGATCGGTCACTTTAATTTGTTGGGTTTTACCAGTTGATATTGGAATGGTATAATTTCCATTTTCTGAGATTTGTGCTTCAATTTTTCCTGGATCTGTGTATGAATATCCTATTCTCGGGTCAGATTTTATAACGGATTGCAAATCGGAAGCCTCCTCTCTAAAAACAACAAATACTGATTCACCTGCATTTAGTCTTATATCCGTTCTTGTCACTTCTTCTTCAACCACATAATCAGCCTTTTTAACAATATCTCCGCTCATAGGATACCAGAGTTCTGGTATCTTATTACCTACTCTGAAGGATATGTCATAAATCTTAGCACCTGCAGTGTCATTGTTAAAAAAGAAGTAGATATCTTCTTCAGCAGTTTTCCTGTGTACATAGTCCAGGGTATCGTCATTATTCACCGATAAATCAGGAATTATGCTTAGCCCTGACATGATCTCATCCCAATCATCAACAGGCTTAATTATATTGGATAATTCTGATATAATTTTTGCGAATTCAGCTTTAGAGTCATCAGAATGATTGTATCCAAGCAACCCTTCCGGTACATCACCATATACAGGAACACCTCTGCTGGCAATTTCATGAATGCGTACCGCTGTTTCAAGGGAGATGATTTTACTATTTTTTAACAGAAGGATGCGATAGGATGTACCTTCAGGAAGTACCAATTCATTACTCTTGATCTTTAAGCGATTGACAAGTACGTCCGTATTAACATTGTCAAAATTGATCGTTTTGGGGAGATCAGGTTTCAATTCACTGCGGTGATAAGATCCATTGGGAGTGCCTTCTCCAATGTATACCAATAGATCGGATACAGGATTCCCCTGGCGCAATAAGTATGATCCCCTTGCTATATATTTAAACCAATCAGCACCAGCATTTTTCCACCAGGTCTGTGTCCTGTCAAAGTGAAAACCCCATCGATTCATGGTCATACCCGGTTCTGCATGCACATTGGCCTGGTGTGCAAATCGATGAAACATAAACTCATTGATACCATAGGTCCAGGCAAGATCCCCGGAAGTCTTGGCTAAAGCCGGATTCCCTTTCCAGTTGATTTCAGGTCTGGAGGTAAATGACTCTGCAGAAATTACAGGCTTGCCATAAATGTGAGCTGAAGAAACTGGTGAAGCAGTTTGAGTTATTGGCCTGTTCATCCAAAATTCTCCCATTGGTAAATCTGTCTTACCGCCAATATCTAAATCATTCAACGGTCCGAATCCATAAGGCTCTATGTAACTTTTTAAACCTGCTTCATTACATAACTCAGTAAAGTAAGCAAAATAGTTATCTGTCATTAAATGGGTGATGACATCTCTAAAATCAGATAAGACAGCCTCTGAAGCATTAACGCTTTCGACAAATCGTCCGGCGACCAATGGCAGGAATTTTATAATATCATACCCTTTTTCAGATATGAAAATAGAATCTAAATTGTCAGTCCAATTCTGTCCTCCCATTTCATAACTGTCAATTTCAATGTATTGCAATGCATTAGGTGCAATGGATTTAGTATTATCAATGACTTTCTTTACAAATCCGTCAAAGAAGTTCTTAAAAGCTGGCCTACTTAATTTATCAACTTCCAATCCTCGCCCTTCATCAGATGCAGGGTTATTGAAGGCGCCTGTTGAAGTGTATCCAAAACGCATGACCGACCATTTTCCTTCTGGCAGCACCGTAGACAACACACCACTTTCATCCATACTCTCAGATAGGATTTTAATATCTGAATTATCAATGATCATTTTATTTCCTGGAGAGCCAATTGGAGCTAATTTCTCATCTTCTGTCCTGGCAATAAGCGTACGTGCCAATGGATTATTTATGAAATAACTAGAGGAAAGCAAAGCTTCTTTAATGGTTGTGTTCTGGTTAAATTTCAATCTAAAATACCTGGAAGTGACACCTTCAAAATGATCATTTATAGCCCACTCTCCTTTTCCAGTACGGACTTTAAATAATTCTCTTACATCACTGAAGTCTTTTCCATCTACAGATACCTGAAGTGTTGCCGTTGCATGACGATCATTGAATATTATTTTAGAAGATCTTAAGGTCTTTGGGGCATTATATTGGAATTGAATCCATGGATCTTTATCTCCTATTTTTTTTAGCCTGGACTGAGCATCAATTTTACCATCCGATATCAGTGAAATATCCAGATCCGAATCAGAGCTTGTAAGGATTGCTTGATTATTGGCGTCATCAACTTCTGAAGCCAGGGATGGGTAAGCAATTACCGCAATGTCCTGATAAAGCCCTTCTCTTTTTGAAGGTTCTTCAAGTAAGGTATTTACATTCCCACCGTCTACTACCGTTTCACTCCATACAATCATTTTCATAGATTCCTCCGGACTCACCCATGGTCCTCCACTGGAAGACCATCCATCACAGTTATGTACACCAAAACTTAACCCCAGCCGTTCAGCTTCTTTAGCTGCATGCTTAATCATTTCATGGTGTTCTGGAGAATTATAAATGATCGGTCCGTTGGGAATTCCTTGTGTAATATTAAAGAGCAACAATCCTCCAATTCCAACCTCAGACATCGACTCTAGATCTTTAGTCAATCCTTCTTTTGACATATTTCCACTCATAGCGTGCATCCATGTTCTTGGTTTGGCATCATGAGGGGGATTTATAAAATCATCCTCCAATGAAGACATTTTATTTCCTTCATTACTGCAAGCTGAAACCAACAGTAAAAAGATGAATAGCAATATGTTTTTGATATTACAGGAGATGGTCAGTGGCTTTTATCTTTCAATCGTTTAAAGATATCACATCACCAAACGAACTTTATCCTGTACTGTCCTGTGAGAAAATCAATAAAACATAATTGATGAATCAATAAAAATCCAGAGCTTGGAGTTATCAATGAAACGATGTTTCAACTTTGTAGCACCAGGAGAAAAGAACTCCGGCGGAGTACCTCTATGTTTGAAAAACAAGAAAGCATCGACCTCATCGAGGTTACTCAAATATCAAAGTGATTGATCAGTTAAGCGGTCGATAACATATATCTAAAATACAATTCTATCCCCTTTCATCAACTACCCGGTAAAGTAAGACAGGATGGCTATGATGACAATCAATAATGCAACTGAAGCAAGAATATCCCATTTCGAATAACTGTTCTTAGCTGATTGTTTTTGCTCAGCAGTCAGAGTACCGAAAGTCAATCCCGCTATTTGTTTTTCTGATGGTGCAGCGGTCATTAAGCTGACTGATATACATACTACCAGGCATGCTAAGAACATGAATATCGCCATATGGGCAAAATTGATGGTAGCAAAGGTGTGAATGAAACCACTCCCACCTTCAGCAACACTCAATTCAGCAATAATTCTTAATGTCCCCATCAGAAGGCCAAAGAATAATGTAGCGATGGCCCCTTGAGCGTTGATGCGTTTCCATAATACTCCCAGGAGGAAAACACAAGTAATGGGTGGTGCAATATATGATTGAACACTTTGGAGATATTGGTATAAAACTCCACCTCCGATTTTCTGCATAATAGGAATCCAGAGCATCCCTAAGATGACAACAAAAACAGTTGCAATTTTACCAATGTTGACCAGTTTTTTCTCCAGTGTATCGGGATACATCTTTTTGAATATATCTACCGTAAAAAGAGTAGAAGAAGAATTAAAAACAGATGCCAAGGAACTCATTAAAGCTGCCATTAAACCTCCGGCTACCAGGCCTTTTAGTCCTACTGGAAGTAGATATTGAACCAATGCCGGAAAGACCTCATCGCTTTTGTCATAATCCAGCATTCCTTTCTGTTTCAAACCATAAGCTATGATCCCTGGTAATAGGAATATAAATATGGGCAGTATTTTAAGGTAAGCTCCAAATATGGCTCCTCGACGTCCTATCTTAATATTGTGAGCGGCTAGCGTTCGTTGCACTATATATTGGTCGGTACACCAATACCAGATTCCAACTATGGCCCCTCCAAACACCATCCCGGTCCACGGAAAATCCGGATCTGACATAGGTTTCCACATATTGAAGTGTTCTGCACCTACTGTAGCCTTTAATTCACTAAATCCTCCAATGGCTTGTAATCCAAGAACCATGATGGTAATCGCACCGAGAATCAATACTATGGTCTGCAAGGCTTCCGTATAAACAACCGCACGCATTCCACCTATTACGGTGTAAAGGCCTGTTATTATGACAATTCCAATAGCACCATAAAAGAAAGGGATGTCCAATAATTGAGAAACCACGATTCCCCCTGCATAAATGGTCACTGATACCTTAGTTAACACATAACCAACAATAGAAAATATAGAAAGAAACCATCGGGATCGGGCATCAAATCTCTTTTCCAGAAATTCAGGCATAGTGAATGCTTCGCTTCTCATATAAAAGGGCAAAAACAACCAACCAAGTAATAAAACTATCCAGGCATGCAGTTCATAATGAGCCATAGGCATACCGGACTCCGCCCCTGTACCTGCCAGCCCTACCACATGCTCAGAACCAATATTTGATGCAAAAATGGAGGCACCAATAACAAACCATCCTACATTTTTTCCTGCTAAAAAATAGTCCTTGGTCGTATCATTTTTTTGACGCATGACCCATATGGCAATAGCCAATAGCCCTCCAAAATATGCTGCCAAAACCAGCCAATCCAATGTTGCAAAAGTTGTCATAAGTTATGTTATCGTTTTAATCAGTAAGCCCTCTTTTAAATATATAAGCTGATCAGTCTTTCGTATTTCTCCTGTTGACCACTTATCTGAATCGGTTCACCATGTGCTCTTGCATAGCTTACCAATCCCTCTAAATCAACTTGTCTTTTTTCAAATAATGCTCCTTCATCAGAATCAAATGAAGCATATCTGTTTCTTTTCATTTCCCTAAAGTCGCTATTTTCTAGAATATCAGCAGCAGATAATAATGACCTGGCAAATACATCCATTCCACTTACATGTGCGATAAACATGTCTTCCATGCTTGTTGAATTACGCCTGACTTTAGCATCAAAGTTAACACCTCCAGTTCCTAGTCCTCCGGAATTCAATAGCACCATCATGGCTTGAGTAACTTCATAAATGTCAATTGGAAACTGGTCGGTATCCCATCCATTCTGATAGTCGCCTCTATTAGCGTCAATGGATCCCAACATACCACTATTTGCAGCAACTTGGAGTTCGTGCTCAAAAGTGTGTGAAGCCAGAGTTGCATGATTAACCTCAATATTTAGTTTGAAATCTTCCATGAGGTCGTACTCCCTAAGGAATGCGATGCATGTTGCTGCGTCAAAATCATATTGATGTTTAGATGGTTCCATCGGCTTGGGCTCAATCAGAAATGTGCCATTAAACCCATTTTTGAAACCGTAATCTCTAGCTAGATGAAGGAAGGTTGCTAAATGGTCCAGTTCTCTCTTCATATCTGTATTAAGTAAAGACATATAGCCTTCTCTTCCACCCCAGAAAACATAATTTTCGCCTCCTAATTTGATTGTTGCATCAATTGCATTCTGAACCTGGGTTGCAGCATACGCCACCACATTAAAATCAGGATTTGTAGCTGCACCATTCATATATCTTGGATGGGAAAAGAGATTGGCTGTTCCCCAAAGTAATTTAATTCCCGTTTCATTTTGCTTCTCTAAAGCATAGTCGGTAATGGATTCCATTCTATTTTTCGTCTCTACCAAACTATCGGCTTCATCAATGATATCTACATCATGAAAACAATAAAAAGGGATACCTAATTTTTGAATAAATTCAAAAGCCGCATCCATTTTATCCATTGCTCTTTGAAGAGGATTGGAGGAATCATTCCATGGTAAATGACGTGTGCCTGGCCCAAAAGGGTCTGCACCAGTTCCATTAAAGCTATGCCAATATGATACTGCAAACCTAAAATGCTCTTTCATGGTCTTACCCATAACCAGTTGATTCTCATCATAATGGGTGAAAGACAATATATCTTTTGAGTCGGCTCCTTTAAATTCAATTTTCTCTATTCCAGGGAAATACTCTTTACTCATATCTTTGTTTTATTCTAGTGCTGTGTCAAGATCAATCTGACGGGTGTATTTGCAGTATTTTAAGCATGAACTTCTTTATTGAACCCCTCATTTAGCTCGCTAAAATCGGAAACCTATGCATTGTTCAGACTCAAAATCCAAGCAAATCTAACCTGTCATCTAATACTTGACACAGCACTAGATGGTTTTAGAATTGATTATAAAACATCGTCATGGCAATATCCATTTCAATTACTATTTCTCTTTTGTTCAATCTTCATCGTAAGTTATGACAGGATAAAAGTAGTTATGTCCTGTACTGTCCTGTATAAGATTTAATTGGAAGAATTCTCTATTGAATAATCAGAGAGTGGATATTAAATTTTCTTAGTATAAATTTTAAAATCCTTATAAAGAGCGGATCTTGTAAACATGTGTCTTAAACCAATTCTGCCATTGCTTATTGCTGCTTTGTTACTCAGGTCCCAAAAGAATATTTCATTCGTCTCCTTTCCTTTTACCTGGAAGAACAATTTATTTCCAGTTTTCAATACTGTGATATGAAATTGAATCCCATCCTGAAAGAAGTTATCTAAATGGTCATAAGATGGTAGGATCATGGTTTGTTTAAAGGTGATGCCATCAGATGCTGGATACCTTCTGGCTCGTACATATTCCTGACCATCTGGAGTAAAAGCTGCATAACTTATGTGTAGGGCGTCCATGTTATTAAAATACATCCGCATCGAAGGAATTTTTCTTAAGTCATTCCATACAGATATATCATCTACAAAGGGTGCTTTATCGACTCCAGAGGCATGGATATATAAAATGGTTACATTCTTCTTTCTGGTGTCAGTTTTCGTATAATTAAACTCGATCTTTAAGTCACCCTCAAAGATCTTTTTCGTCCACAGAACTGCATGATGTGCATCATTCCCGTCAACTGGACCAGCGACAAAATGCATGCCTTCATCAGTATTGGTTACCGTGGCTATTTCTCCATCGAGAAACCAATGATTTGTCCAATCTTCATTACCATTATCTTGAAAAGCGAGTACCCATTTATTCGAGGAGTTGTACTCATTAAAGGTTGAATCTTTAACAAGTGATTGTGTTAATAATTGAGACGACATAAGAATCGACATTAGAAACATAGATCCACATTTGATAATATGTTTTGTCATTAAGATGGCTTGATTTAACGAGTAACTTTGGCATTTTGAGTATTTGAAACTTGAATCTCCCCATTTACAAATTCCAGATAAGCACCCATTGTCTGATTGTCAACTGAAGAAACTAAAATGTCATTTGCTTTAAGCGTGTAACCACTTCCGACATAGACATTTTTTATGGTTTTATATTCATCCATTGTAATGATTGCAAATGCGCCTTTGAAATACAGACCTAACTCTGAATTTTCATACTCACCACTTTTTTCCTGATTTATAATGTATTGCACTAATTCTTCTCCATCTACTTGACTCACCACCTTAAATCCTTTGAATAGTCCCTGGCTTTCCAGTTTACTGACTGATTGAATTCCTGTATTAGATTTTTTTTGATATGTAGGTTCATAAATAACTGAAAAAGGATTGCTCCAGGCTTCTCCCTTCTGACGAATCACAAGTGTAGGAGTGGGTAAAGCATCATAGGGCTCAGGTGCCTCAAAAGTATTGGGCGCCATCACTTTAGTATATTCCCTATTAAGATTGCCGGGAATATAGACATTCATGAATCGGTCTTTACCTCTAAGTTTCTTTATTAAAAATTGTACTTGCACATCATTTTCATAAGAGCCTGATGACTGCACATCTTTAAAGAAATGCCATCCCGGATTCCTAAACTTTTTATTATATCTATGTTCAGCATTTGCATTGGCCATATACCTATCAGCATCGGATTTCAACTCTATTTCATCGTTTATAAATTGTAATCCATCTCCTATATTGTGATACACATAATCATGATACTCATCAGGCAATACAGATTTGGACCTAAATACATCCATGTAGTACCCAGTTGTAGGAGAAGTTCTAATCAATGCCATAGTCCTTTCCTGTGTAGCTTCTGCTTTATCTCCTTTATCATCAATAAAAGTTGTCCTGGTAAAAGAAAAATCAGGTGAGAGCGCCTCCTTCTCTGGCATGGGTTCCATTACATCAAGCTGTACCGAATTCATTCCAAGACTTACCCATCCACCTTCTCCCTGGCTACTACCATTGACAATGACCGTATTATGTGCTGCAAATAACCTAGAATAGTTTTCATGTAAGTCAGTACGGTACTTCCCTCTGCCATGATCAACGCCAAGGACTTCTCCTAATCCATATAACTCCATATCCATCCCACTGGCATGACCATGAACCATATGGCTACCTCCAACAAAACACATCAAATCATTTCGTTTGAGCCCAGTTGAACTTAAGTTGCGTTGTAGATAAACTCCTGCATGAGGAAAATTATCTGTCCTGGGTGACTCCATCTCTTCAAATGAATAATCCTTTGTCTCATTTAGCCAGAATAGTTTTGTAGGTGTAAAATAAGGAGAAGCAGAGAATGACCTACTTCCTACACTTTCTCTTGAATAATCACCTCGGGATATACCTTCAGTAATTAAAGGTCCAAATTTATCTGTAAGCTTACTGACGCCACATTGAACGCTTAAACTATAAGCCATATCATATAAGTGATAAGGAATATCATAGTTGCGTTTTCCATCACCAAATCTTATGATCTCTCCATTCGGGTAACGAATGCTGTTCCATCTATCCAAAGAATAAGGAATTTTATAATGATCTAGTCCTAAATGTAGATTTGGTTCATAATTATCCAACAGGATCAACATGCGAGTAGTGTAGCCAGCAACCCCGTTAGAATATTGAGATGTTTCCGGATATACGTCTCCTTCTTTTTTATATTTTGAAGAAATATCAGGTAAAGCATCTTGTCTGGATGTTCCCTCTATCAGGTAATAATCCAGGTACTTTTTCCTCAATTCTAAATCATTTAAAGCTAGTGCATTTTGTACCAGGCTAAAAGATTCTAATACAGACCAATTAGATCCGGTATGCCCATGTTCAGCAGCCAATCTTGCGTATGTGTGAAAAACCCTTTGAGCTTTTTCTAATGGAAAATCGACCAACTTTTTCTTACCAACATCATATGCTTTCTTCCCTGTTGAAATATAACTTTCAATAAAATCGTAAACAATCGGAACCTGTGCTCCAATCACCCTTGCTTCTCTTAAGTGATCATTTGGATATATCCATCCGCCATTCCCTCTTTCCTTTGAAGGCTCAATCTGAGACACTCCTTCTACAATAGAATACAAAATATCTAATGCACATTGAGCGTAATCATCTTCTTCTGTTAAATAGAATAATACACCGCAATCGATGGCAATCTGTAGATAGCGATTCAATTGATATCTTTCTTCGCTATTGGAATAGGTAAAATTTTCAAATGTTTTTAGAGGAGGGGTTTTATCAATTACCTGATTGTCCCAGTCAAATGGAATCTTACTCAAGAATTGATGTGGAGAATCATTGTAGAGTGAAATATCCCTCTCAAGTCGAGATGTAAAGTCCTTGTAGAAAGACTTGGCCCAAGGTTGAGTTTCAATTTTATTAAGAATTTCAGATTTATCCCCTTGCTTCGCCCAGATAAATGGACGATTGGTTTCCTGAGCATTAACATAAATGCTAAGAATTATAAACAAAAGGCATATGACATACCTTGATTGATAATACATAATAAGTTTAATTTCTACGTTTTACGAGAATAACCCAATCCTTTTCTGGCTCTGAAGGTGGAGTACCCAATTCTACCATCCCTGTTGCCTTAATGGAAGTGATAGATCCATCCTGAAGATCTCCCCCATTTCTTGGGTCAAACCATTTTATATCGAAAGTATTATTGGATGTACCTACATTCAATTTGATCTTATCAGCATTTGATTCGGCATGTATTGCATATATTTCTCCTTCCTTTGCCAGGCAGTAAGAAACATCACCAGCAGTTAATTCATCTTTAGGTTCCATTTCCCAGAAAGGGATATGATTATTAAAAAAGTTTAGGGCGTATCTGTTCTGGTCCCAGAATAAGTCTCTACTTCTAAAGTCTTCACAAGTCAGGTCTGAGTTAGGGCTTGCATATCCAAAATACCATTCTACACCATAACCACCGGCCATTAATGTTCCCCACAAAGCCCTTGAACGAGCACTATTATGTTCAGGATCTTCGTCATCAGGAAGTAGGGCTATATTAGCTTTCCCCGGCTCATCAACGGCAAGTGCCCACTTCCTGCCTGTAGCATTTGATTTCTCTCTCCACTTTAATACCCTTGGATGCACATCTATAAACTCCGGATGACTCAATTGCATAGATGCTCCAGTCAGCGGCGATTGATTACCGATCAATTCAGCATATCGATCATCTTTATTTGGGAACGTATGGATGACCAAATGACTATCGTAGGCGTCCAATTTGGAGATGTAATTGGCCACCTTTATCACCTCTGAAATGGGTTGATTATTTTCTTCTCCCAGATTCCAATTCTTTGATAAATGATGCCCAAATCTAGCAATGAGCTCCCGATAATATAATTTACCCTCTACTCCAAAAACACCTTTATCCATTAAGTGGTCGGTCTCTGTTTCATTTGTTTTAAAGTGCAAGAACATACCCTTGGTTTCAGCATATTCTAATATGCGTTCCCACTGCTCAAGTTTTGAAACATCATATCTGGTTTTATGAAACATGGTCTCCCAGGATTCTAAATTCTTTTTATTGCTTGCATATGCTTCATATTCCGGGATGGGCACTTTCAATAATTGAGGAAAAATGTTTCTATCATCTCCATCAACATTAAATGTCAAAAATGAAAAGACATTCAACCCCTCACTTGCCAGGTAATTTATTGCACCTAAGAGGTTCTTCCCCTTATTATCTTTCCACAAAAAAGGGGTCGCAGCTTCCTCAAAGTCCCTCGCATGAGGTTCCCACTTCTTTTGAAATCCCAGCACATCTGAAGAAGCATCAAAATCATAGTAAGCAAATAAATTTTCAGGTGCATCAACCCCCAATTTGATGAAATACTCTCTTGACTCTGCATATTTCAGATAAGATTCTCCAACATACTCTAACCTGCCTTTTGCCCTATTATCAATTCCAGTTTTATCCGATTCAATGATTGTAAAAGTCCCCGATTGACCATCCATAAAGCCAGCACTTTCAGCATTTAATGGATCTTCAGAAACGGCAACCTGCTCACCTGTTTTAAAAGATGCTGTGTAGGTCCAGTCTCCAATTGCATCGGGAGTGAAGTACACTTTCCATATATTGCCTTCATTACGGCTCGTCTCGGCAGCATCTCCATCTGCAGCATAAAATCCCGGAATAACATACTGCTTTCCACCATTTTCAAAGGTTACATCCAGGCGATATGATAAGAAAGGATTGATCTCAGCTAGTTCACTGGTCTCCGGCCCTTGAAAAGTCAGTGTGACTCTGTGCCACTTTTTTAATTC
>JABDLO010000104.1 GCA_013002995.1 Saprospiraceae bacterium
TAGTGACAATCCTAGCAGCAGCAATCATATTTCATATCGGGATGAAGAAGCAGATAAGCTGATCATTGCAATCCGTGATGCTGTTAATTCAGATGAAAGATATGAGTTATATAGGAAACTACAGGAAGTGGTTTTTGAAGATTACCCGGTCATATTTCTATATGCCCCAAAAGAAAAGATTGTAATCAGCAATAGATGGAATGGATCTGCAACAGCCAAGCGACCCGGTTACCTGGCTAATACCTTTACACCTAAATAGTTAAATAATCTTTATGCTGATCTTCGTGCTGAAACGCCTGGTAAGCACCTTGTGGACATTGATCCTGGTTATGATGGTCAGTTTTTTTCTGATCCAATTGGCTCCAGGTGATAAAGCTGAGGCCATTCTTAATGTTCAGGGCATTAAGATGGGAGAAGACGACAATCAAAACTATTTTATAGAATATGAGGCTCTTAGAGAGGAATACGGCCTCAATAAGCCGTCATTTTATATATCATTATTGCCGAGTTATAAAAACCATTCTTTCCCTTCACACTGGCATTCCAGACATACAATACTTGCCAATAACCTTCTCCATAAAAAAGTACCTTTCAAGAATGTAAATGATTACATAAATGCACTGGATGAACTGGAGATGGAGTGCCAAGATCAATCTTTATCATTATGTAATCGGGAAATCCGATTTCTATGGGAATTAACGGATCTGGATGATATCAAGCAACGCCTCAACAGGGTTGAGCATGAAAACAATATATCGCTTACACAATTAAAACGGGCCTCAGACCAATTATCAAGTCACACCGAGTTATACTTTCCAGTCATTAAATGGAATGGATTAAATAACCAGTTCCACAACAGGATTTTCAAAATTTTAAAATTGGATTTTGGCATATCAGTGGTTGACGGAGATGTTGTAACCAATAAAATTGCTTCAGCTCTCATCTGGACGCTGGTACTCACTTTTGCAACTTTGTTCTTGAGTTTGTTATTAGGAATTCCACTGTCTATATATAGTGTAAAGTCTAGTGTAATAGCTCAAAGGGTAATTGGGACGTCGATGAATATCATCTATGCAACCCCAGTGTTTTGGCTGGCAACTTTATTAATTGTTTTTTTTACTACTCCGGAGTATGGGAGATGGACAGATATTTTTCCGGGGTCAATGTTTAAACCTGGAGATTATTCAGGTTGGTGGGATTCTCTGAGTAATAATTCGGGCATGCTGGTCTTGCCAGTTTTTTGCCTTACGTTATCATCATTGCCTGTCATTGTTAGGATCACAAGAAGGTCTATAATATCAGAATCCGTTGAGCCTTATATTACAGCATTGAGAGGACGTGGACTTACAGAAAGGTCAATATTCAGAAGGCATATCATACCTAATGCGTTGATGCCCATAGTTACATTAATCAGTAATAGCCTTCCTTCAGCTATGGCCGGCACACTAATAGTTGAAGTCATCTTCAATATTCCCGGTATGGGACGATTGATGTACGATAGCCTTTCCAGTTATGATTGGGATGTATGTTTTGCGATAATCATTTTAATGAGTGTTGTGACTTCAGTAGTATTTGCCGTTGCCGATGTCATTTATTACCAGATCAATCCCAAAATGAAATCGGTATGAAAAGATGGATCTGGAATAGCAATCAACCTTTAGATTTAAACATGGCCAGGTGGGCCGTTATCTTTATGATTGTAATTGGTTTACTGCATAAGTTTATTGCCAATGACATTCCGATCCTGGCAAAATCAGAATCCGGATTATCGATGCCTGTAGTTCAGGATTATCTCTATGATTTAGGGCTCAGTAACAGGGATCCCCATATGGCCTCTACTCAATATCGAGCAGTGATCAACCCGGTTATTAATAAAAGTGCCTATAATACAGATATAGATCAGATCCTATTAAAACCGATGAATGAAGGACATCTTCTCGGAACTGATGGCTATGGTCGTGATGTATTAAGTGGATTAATTCATGGTACAGCAACTGCAGTTCTGGTAAGCATTGGAGCGGTGGGATTGGCATTATTTATAGCATTGTTGATTGGAGTGATTTCAGGATATTATTATGAACGTCCTTTACGATTAAATGTGTGGCAGATACTTTTAGCGTTCATCATCATTGCAATGATTCTTCCTTACTTGATCACAGAACTGACAAGTATTAACCCCAATTTACTGATTATGGTATTACCTGTTTTAGTGGGAATGGGATTGTGGAAATTTCTCAATCCGGTACTGGGAAGATTAAAAATGAAGAAATGGGAAGTACATATACATCGATTTACTGATCGCATGATAGAAGTCAGGGAAGCCATACCTACGATATTTCTGATTCTAGGGGCCATTGCTCTTTTCAGGGATAATTCGATATGGAATGTTGCTCTGGTCATTGGTCTGATAGGGTGGGGTAGTCTTTCCAGGTATATAAGAGCAGAGGTAATGAAGATCAGAGAAAAAGCTTACATAGATGCCGCCATCATTCAGGGACAAAGCACCTGGAGGATCATTTCCAGGCACATCCTGCCCAATGCCCTGGACCCATTATTGTCCATCATTACATTCAGCTTTACAGCAGCAATCCTTCTTGAAGCAACGCTGTCATTTCTTGGATTAGGGATGCCACAGGAAGCTCCTACATGGGGTTCATTATTGGCTCAGGCACGGACTGCCAATGCATGGTGGCTGGCTGTATTTCCGGGGTTCTGTATATTCCTGGCTATTGCTAGTTTAAATACCATTGCTGATTATCTCCAACGGAGGCTGGATGTGAGGATTAAGAAATAACTAAGTTTTCTTCTTAAAAAGGCGTGATTTCCCCCTTTTGTTGGAGAGTTTTTGATCCTTGCTTTTTTCATAAGCTTCTTCTGCTTCACATCCATATCCGGTCTTACAAGAACTCACAGAAGTCACCATCATGGTGAAAAAGAAAGCTGAAACGAGTATATAAATCCATTTTTTCATCGGTCCTGCCAAAATATGGATAATCTCTGAAACAGTCAATATGTGTTGGATATTTCGCTCGATTTGACTCGACGACGATAAAAAATCGCTGAAAACCCTGTATTTAGGGCATTTTAGGGCTTTTTTATTATAAATATCTTGTATATGAATTTTAAGTAATATAACTTTGCGCTCGTAATAAATCTAGTTAATAAAACATATTAATCATGAACAAAGGAGATTTAATCAATGCAGTAGCTGATGCTGCTGGAATTACAAAAGCACAAGCTGGTGATGCAGTAAATGCTGTTTTCGATTCAATCGAAGGAACGTTGAAGAAGGGAGGTAAGGCTTCTTTTGTAGGATTCGGTACTTTCTCTACCTCTAGAAGAGCTGCTAGAGATGGAAGAAATCCAGCTACTGGAGCCACTATAAAAATACCTGCTAAGACAATGGTAAAATTCAAAGCTGGTAAAGGACTTGTTGACTCTGTTAACTAATCCATGCTTTGAATTAAGAATAATGATGGCGGCCTAATTTTTTAGGTTGCCATTTTTTATTTTAATTACTTTCGTTTTTTCGCTTTCGCAAATGTGGTCTTCTCCTTATAAAATGCCACTTTTGCATCTTTACATTTTAATAACCAACCCATCATCTCATCTGCAATGACAGATATCAACCAACTCAAAAAAATATGCTCCCAGGTAAGAAGGGACATCATCAGACAAGTACATGCGGTCAATAGTGGTCATCCCGGTGGTTCTCTTGGGTGTACTGAATTTATGGTCGCATTATATTTTGCCATCATGGATCACGATACGGACTTCAATATGGATGCCAAAGGAGAAGATGTCTTCTTCCTATCCAATGGTCACATCTCTCCATTATGGTATAGTGTATTATCCAGAGCAGGATACTTCGATGTAGAAGAGTTATCAACTTTCAGAAAGATCAACACCAGGTTACAGGGTCATCCGGCAACTCATGAAGGTTTACCCGGAATTAGAGTTGCAAGTGGATCGCTCGGTCAGGGATTGTCTGTGGCAATAGGTACCGCCCTTTCCAAGAAATTAAATAAAGACGACAAAACAGTTTATATCCTAATGGGAGATGGTGAATTACAGGAGGGCCAGGTATGGGAAGCAGCAATGGCTGCAGCTCACCATAAAGTGGACAACCTGATTGCAACAGTAGATTGGAATGGGCAGCAGATTGACGGAGCTACCAAAGATGTGATGTCTCTCGGAGATCTGGAGGCCAAGTGGAAAAGCTTTGGATGGCAGGTAATGCATATGGACGGCAATAATATTGAGGAAGTCATCAAGACACTTGGTGAAGCAAAAGAGCATTCTCGCCAGGGCACACCGATAGTCATTCTCATGAAGACTGAAATGGGTAAAGGCGTTGACTTCATGGAAGGAACGCACAAGTGGCATGGAAAAGCCCCTAACGATGAACTTAAAGAACAGGCCCTCAATCAATTAGAAGAAACACTTGGTGACTATTAAATAAAATTTCTAAAACTTGCCTGCCGTTTAGGCAGGTCTACAATCGACAACATGTTATCAGATTATATAAGTACTGGAAAAAAAGCAACGAGGGATGGATTCGGAGCGGGATTGCTTGAAGCGGGAAAGAAGAACCCTGAAGTAGTTGCGCTCTGTGCCGATTTAATTGGCTCACTAAAGATGGATGCATTCATTGATGCATTTCCAGATCGATTTTTCCAGGTTGGTATTGCGGAAGCTAATATGATGGGAATTGCAGCTGGGCTGGCTACAGGAGGTAAGATTCCTTATACTGGAACATTTGCCAATTTTTCAACAGGTAGGGTATACGATCAATTGCGTCAATCCATTGCTTATTCCCATAAAAATGTGAAAGTTTGTGCTTCACATGCCGGATTGACACTGGGTGAAGATGGAGCCACTCACCAGATCCTGGAGGATATAGGAATGACCAGGATGTTGCCGGGATTTACAGTGATCAACCCTTGTGATTATAATCAGACCAAGGCTGCCACTGTAGCCATAGCTGATCATCATGGCCCTGTGTACTTGCGATTTGGTCGGCCAGGATGGCCGATATTCATGCCTGAAGATGAATTTGTCATTGGGAAGGCCATCCATATGAATGAAGGGTCAGATGTAACGATCTGTGCAACGGGTCACATGGTATGGCAGTCACTGGAAGCAGCAAGAGCACTGGCAGATAGAGGATATAGTGTTGACCTTATCAATATACACACCATTAAACCTATTGATGAGGAAGCCATCCTGAAGTCAGTAGCTAAAACGGGCTGTATGGTTTCAGCGGAGGAGCACAACCGTCATGGTGGTCTTGGAGATGCCATTGCACAAGTGTTGAGTATGAATCACCCTGTGCCACAGGAGTATGTAGCGGTCAATGATTCATTTGGCGAAAGCGGGAAGCCTTCAGAGTTACTGGATAAATATGGCCTTGGAGTAAAAGATGTAATCGCTGCTGCTGAAAGGGCAATGTCAAGGAAGTAAATTAAAACTCCATTTCCACAATTGCTTTACCGACTTTACCTCCCAATTGAGGTCCGATTTTTTCAAGTTTTACCTTACCACCGGAAACGTTGTTCAGATCGTTTTTAAAACGGTTGATGATATTGAAGACCACCGTTTCCAATAGTTTCTGTGTGTTGTTCATTTCTTCTTTACAGACGTTATAGATCTGCTCATAATTCACAGTATCATGGATATTGTCATCCCCACTGTCAAAGGTCTTGAGCTCTACTTCAGCATCGATGATGAATTGATTTCCGGCTTTTCTTTCTTCTTCGTAATAGCCATGATAAGAGTGAAATTCTGCTCCTTTTATTGATACGGTTGTTTTCATGTCGGTTAGTTTATCTATAATACTAACTAAAACGATTTAAAGAATGAAGGAGTTTGTTTTAATTAATAATAATCGCTGAGACTTTCGCTGCTGATATTCAAAATTTCCACCGTTATCTAAATAAAACAAAATATAAATATATAATCTCTTCGAAGTAATATCTTCTTCATTACTTAAGTATTTACATAACCTATATAATAGTTTTACCGATTTCCAGTATAGTCAAAAGGACCGTAGTAAAAAAGCAAGAGGTATTTATTTGAGACGGTGAAAGCGACTGAAACTTCGATAGCAACCGCAACTGCGACTGTAAGAAACTGCGACTATCGATTTTCTCAAATACTAATGAACATTTAATGTGGCTAAATGCTTGAATAAGAGTGGAAACAAGAAACAAAAAACCGTACCTTTGCAGCATCCTAACCTAAAGAAATTTTAATATGAACAATGTAGTTGAAACCATAAAGAAATCAGTTAAAACAGATCGATTTGAGCACCATGATTACTACCTCATGGACGAGCTGTTAAGTGAAGACCATTTACTGGCCAGAGATGCAGTCAGAGACTGGGTAAAGAGAGAAGTGAGCCCCATTATAGAAGATTATGCCAATAGGGCGGAATGTCCACATCATCTGTTTAAAGGATTGGCTGAAATTGGAGCATTTGGTCCAAGTCTTCCTGTTGAATATGGAGGTGGAGGAATGGATGAGATGGCATATGGTGTCATCATGCAGGAATTGGAAAGGGGAGATTCAGGTGTAAGATCTATGGCATCTGTTCAGGGTTCTTTGGTGATGTATCCGATCTACCGATTTGGCTCTGAAGCCCAAAGGATGAAATACTTACCTAAACTTGGATCTGGTGAATACATCGGCTGTTTCGGATTGACAGAACCCGATCATGGGTCTAATCCCGGTGGGATGGTTACCAATATCAAAAAAGTAGATGGTGGATATGTATTGAATGGTGCCAAGATGTGGATCACCAATTCGCCTGTAGCAGATATTGCGGTAGTCTGGGCAAAGGATGAAGATGGAAAGATCCGTGGAATGATCGTAGAAAAAGACTGGGAAGGGTATTCTGCACCAGAGATCCATGGAAAGTGGTCATTGAGGGCTTCCATTACTGGAGAATTGGTTTTCGAGAATGTATTTGTTCCCGAAGAAAACGTATTTCCAGAAATTAAAGGATTGAAAGGTCCGTTGTCCTGCCTGTCTAAAGCGAGATATGGAATCGCCTGGGGAGCCATCGGTGCTGCTCTCGATTGTTACGATTCCGCTCTCAGATATTCCAAAGAAAGAGAACAATTTGGTAAGCCGATCGGTCAGTTCCAATTGACCCAGAAAAAACTGGCTGAAATGATCACTGAGATCACCAAGGCACAGTTACTCATCTGGAGATTGGGCTCACTGGCCAATGAAGGTAGAGCTACTCCGGCACAGATCTCCATGGCCAAGCGTAATAATGTGAATATGGCATTGGAGATAGCTCGTGAAGCGCGTCAGATCCATGGAGGAATGGGCATCACCAATGAATATCCCATCATGCGTCATATGATGAACCTCGAGACCGTTCTTACGTATGAAGGAACTCACGATATCCACTTACTGATTACAGGAATGGATGTGACAGGTCTCAACGCATTTAAATAATTTGACGATCAGTATTTAGATGATAATTAGGGTGTTGGCAATTATAGGGTGTTTTTTCTTGTGTATAGGTTTATCTAGTGCACAATTTGGTGACATTCAATTAATCAATCAATCCTTCATTTGAAGGCCAACCAAGAAAAGGTGAATACATCCTTGTATTGCGGGGTTGGACTGATTGTGGTCAGATGCACTTTAGAGGAGAGACCCCTCCGGATGTCTTGCCTGTAGAAGGTGGTTGGGAAAATAACACTAAACCAATTCATGGTAATACCTTTATTGCGATGGTAGTGAGAGATAACGATTCTTGGGAAGCCATTTCTCAGGAACTTCAATATCCTATGCAATCTGATTCTACCTATGAGTTTTCGATAGCTTTAATGCAATCCAAAACCCATATATCGCCTTCAAGATTAAAGCCTGATAAGAAGGTTAACTTTAATAAACCCACAAAGCTTAGAATATGGGGAGGAGATTCACACTGTAATGCGATCGAATTAATAGGTGTATCACCATTGATTAAAAATCATGATTGGCAGAAATATACCTTTGAGTTTAATCCGACTCAGGATCACAAATTCATAATATTTGAGGCAATGTATGATACACCCTATTCTACTCCTTATAATGGACATATCCTCCTTGATATGGCTTCCACTATTAAGAAGAAAACAAAGTAAAATTTATCATTTGCTCTGAAAATGGAAATTTATGTTGAAAAGAGATTAAAAAACTTAGTAATCACCTCTAAGTATTTCCTGGATTCTTATTGTGTCTTGTTCTATTTGAAGAATATATTTTTCTGTGATTGGGCTTCCATTTGTATAGTACCCAAAATCATAATTGTAGGAATAGGAATTAAGGAGGTACGTGATTGTATAAGATCCGTCTACTGAGGGTTCACCAAACAAATTCAAATATACTTGCTCTGATACTTTCATTGGTATTGAATCTAAATGTAGAGAACTAGCCCCTGAAGATGTCGTAATTTCTATGTCATAGATCGTAGTACCAGATCTATTTATCAATTCAAATTCTAATTTATTGAAATTGCATGATCCAAAAATGATCGTAGCACAAATGGCACTAATGACACATTTCATGAAGTAAACAATTGAAAAATGGTTAATTCATTTCGTTAATATCTACTTAAATACCTGAAAAATCGACGCCCGGAATATAATTGTTCCATTATTTTAAGTTAATTTATTAGCTCAAACTTGTTTAAGAATGAGATGGGACGAAACTTATTGGCTTCATTCTACCTTTAATTAACCTAGAGATTAAAGATTTAATTTAGAAGATTCTTTTGCCCCGGGATGCTCATTTCACAAAATTTTAAACACATGAAATTATCAGCCATCTTCTGTATCCTGTTGATTTTTTCACTGGATGCATATGCACAATCTGAAGATGTTCTTATCAGAAATCCTTCCTTCGAAGGAATGCCAAGGAAGGGAGAATACCTATTTGTATTGGATGGATGGACAGATTGTGGTATGATATACTTCAGGGGGGAGACACCTCCTGATGTACACCCTGCAGGAGCTGCCTGGCAGAATGTTGCACCGAGTTATGATGGAAGGACATATGTGGGATTGGTTGTGAGGGATAATGATACCTGGGAATCCATTTCTCAGCGACTGGAAACACCTATTGAAGCGAATAAATGTTATAGTTTTTCTATTGCCATGATGCGATCTGATAAATATGTTTCCTTAACTCGTTTAAATACAGATAGGGAGGAGAATTATCAGGAACCGGCTGTACTCAGAATGTGGGGAGGATCAGGGTATTGTGATCAACGTGAATTGCTTGCGGAATCAGCTCCGGTTTCTAATCGGGAATGGGAAGAATTTGAATTTGAATTCAGGCCACAATTCAATCATAGATACTTCACCTTGGAAGTATTCTACAAGACTCCGGTATTATTTCCATACAATGGACATGTGTTAATTGATAAGGCCACTAATCTGAAAAGGATTGCTTGTCCTGATGAAGAACCGCTGGTTGCTGTTGAAGAAACACCTACCCCAGAGCCACCTGCTAATCCTACAGTACCACCTCATAAAAGAAAGAAAAAACCTGAAGTTCAGGTACAGCCAGAAGTAGTCCAGGAAGATGCTCCGAAGCCCAAGATCATGGAAGAACTGGATAGGAAGAATATGAAGAAAGGCCAGATCTTTAAGATCAAGAATCTTTACTTTGATACTGATCAATCTGACTTAGATACGAGATCAAATATTGTGCTTGACGAAATATTTTACTTCCTAAGATCTAATCCTGACATTTCAATAGAAATAGGAGGCCATACCAATGGTTTGTGCCAGGAAGATTTCTGTGATCAATTATCTGAACAACGGGCTAAAGTTGTAGCTCAATATCTCGTAAGAAAAGGCATTTCAGCCAATAGACTTGAATTCAAAGGCTACGGAAAACGCCAGACCATTGCGTCTGATAAGACAGCCTTCGGAAGACAGAAAAACCAACGGGTAGAAATTAAGATTACCAATATTTCTGATACGTAGTAGCTACAAGTAATTCAAAGCCAGGAGGCATCTCAGGCCAGCTTCTCTTATCAAGATGGAGTTGGGTAAGTAAATCCACATGATTTTAAGTGCTCCCAGAAGAGTGGGTATGATTTAGAAACAACACCAGGCTTGTTCATCCTGATTGGAAATTTCATAGCTAATGGTGCCAATGCCATAGCCATTCTGTGGTCTCTATAAGTTTCAATAACGGCATCTTCATTATAAGTGGCAGTACCCTCAACCATGTAGTGTTCTTTCTGAGACTTTTTAGCAAATCTTGGAGGGACTTTAGAAAGGAGAACGTTGTATTTTTTTAATTCTTCCTGGAGTGCGTGGATCCTGTCAGTTTCTTTGATTCTTAAGGTCTTTAATCCTGTGAACAACCCATGCATACCAAGGGCCCCACATAGCACAATCACTGTTTGAG
>JABDLO010000170.1 GCA_013002995.1 Saprospiraceae bacterium
ATCACTCGCTTCCAAGACGAGGCCTAATACAGAAAAGTCAACTAGTGAAGTGGATAACTATATTAGCTGGGGAGCAGGACCTAGAGCTTCACAATATCTGGTGCTTGGAGCCAAGTGTCATGCTGCAATTTACGGTAAGTATTCGCCGGATATTGAAGATGTACAAGCCATAGCCAATTATGTGCTACGACATCGTGTGGTGAGAAATTATAAAGCTGAAGCAGAAGGTATAACAGAAGAAGCAATCATTGAAAGGTTATTCTAATTCTCAACTCGAGAAGAGCGATCCCTTATAAAAGGAATTATAATTTTGGTCTCACACCCTAAGAGCATCATTCAGCATCTTATTAACAACTGCAATCTGTTATATTTGTTAAGTATAACAGGTAAGAGATATTGAAAGGTAAATAAATGAATTACAACAGATACATTATATACATAGGGTTTTTATTACTTCTTGGGTTTACATCATGTATTGAATCCAGTAATATGACTGTAAAACCTAATGCTCTTGGGAAGATCAATGAAATTGTGGTCCTCACAGAAGATGAATTATGGGACTCCCCGGTGCAGGATACATTTGATTACTACTTTGGGTCTGCATATCCTATTATGCCGAGGCCTGAACCGTTATTTGACCTAAGGCACTTTAACCTGAATGAGCTCGATATGGAGCCGTTGAGAAGGGAATTGAGAACCTATGTCTTGCTTGCCGATCTGAGCCAGGAAGATGCCAGATCTACCAAGATGGTGAAGTCAGATATCGGTAATGATCGGTTTCAGAAAGCCCTAGCAGGCGAAATAACTACAACAGTAGGAAGAAATAAATGGGCCAAAAATCAGTTGATCATCTATCTTATGGCTAAAGATCGTAAAGCACTGTATGATGTGATAAGGGATAACTATCCTGCAATTTCCAGGAGAATTAATAATCATGATCAGCTCCCTCTCAGCCAGAAGGTTTATGCCGCAAAGGCCAATATTGGATTAAGTAATACCATAGAACAGGATTTTGGCATTCACATTGACGTACCCAACAGGTACAAAAAAGCGATATACAATCCTGAAGATAACATTGCCTGGTTAAGGAAAGATGATAAAGACTACATCATGAATATCGTAGTCAGAAAGTTTCCATACAGAAATGAAAATCAGTTGTCAACAGAGAATATAAAACAGCTTCGCAACGATTATGGCAGGGACTATATGTCAACAAGTGAATTTGGTTCTTATATGATCATCAATGATGAAGACCTGCCTGTATTTGATTATACTTATGATATAGACGGAAAATATACCAGAGAGATCAGGGGAGTGTGGGAAATGGTAAACGATTACCTGGGAGGTCCTTTTGCTACCTACGTCGTGCTCAATGAAGAAAAGAGTGAAATTGTATTTGTAGATACTTTCATCTATGCTCCGGGCAAAGATAAGAGAGATATGATGCAGCAACTCGACCACATTGTCAAGAACGCTACCATACCT
Organism: Saprospiraceae bacterium; assembly: GCA_013002995.1. Classification (GTDB taxonomy): domain Bacteria; phylum Bacteroidota; class Bacteroidia; order Chitinophagales; family Saprospiraceae; genus JABDLO01. Next base: position 1,486 of record JABDLO010000170.1, read on the forward strand.
TAATTTAAAAAGCCAACATACTTTTAGGCTTATAGTCTTATTACATACTTCTTCTGTACTGCCCTCCTACTTCAAAAAGTGCATCAGTAATCTGTCCTAAAGTACAGGTCTTTACAGCTACCATCAATTCACTGAAGACATTGAGATTTTCAATGGCTGCCTCTTGGAGCTTCTTTAATTCTGCTTTCTCTTCTTTTTCAAAACACTTGTGGATGTCTTCCAGGTTTTTAATCTGTATTTCCTTCTCTTCTTTAGTGGCACGGATCACTTCCTGAGGAATGATTGTAGGTGAGCCCTTAGAGGATAGGAAGGTATTTACACCAATGATAGGAAACTCTCCGGTGTGTTTCAAAGTCTCATAATACAAGCTTTCTTCCTGTATTTTACTTCGTTGATACATGGTCTCCATAGCACCCAATACACCACCTCGTTCGGTAATTCTGTCAAATTCTGCCATTACTGCTTCTTCCACAAGATCAGTCAACTCTTCAATAATGAAGGATCCCTGAAGTGGGTTTTCATTTTTGGCCAATCCGAGTTCATGATTGATGATCATCTGAATGGCAACGGCTCTCCTTACACTTTCCTCTGTCGGGGTAGTAATGGCTTCATCATAAGCATTGGTATGAAGAGAATTGCAATTGTCATATATTGCATATAGTGCCTGAAGCGTTGTTCTTATATCATTGAAATCAATCTCCTGGGCGTGAAGCGATCTTCCGGAAGTCTGGATGTGATACTTCAGTTTTTGAGACCGCTCATTTGCCCCGTACTTGTGTTTCATGGCTTTGGCCCAGATCTTTCTTGCAACACGACCTATGACAGCATATTCAGGATCTACCCCATTAGAGAAAAAGTATGAAAGATTAGGTGCAAATGCGTTGATATCCATTCCCCTCGATAGATAATATTCAACAAAGGTAAATCCATTGGCAAGCGTGAAAGCAAGCTGAGAGATGGGATTGGCTCCTGCTTCAGCTATATGATAACCTGAAATGGATACAGAATAGAAATTCCTTACCTGGTTATCAATGAAGTATTCTTGAACATCTCCCATCAATTTGAGAGAAAACTCAGTTGAAAAAATACACGTATTCTGAGCCTGATCTTCCTTCAGGATATCTGCCTGGACGGTACCTCTCACAGCCTTTAGGGCCTTGGTTTTTAATTCTGCATATACTTCCGGAGGTAACACCTGGTCACCTGTCAATCCCAGCAACATCAATCCAAGTCCATCATTTCCTTCCGGAAGATCTCCTTCGTAATGTGGCCGCTTTAATCCCCGGTCATCGTACTGTTCTTTAAACTTTTGTTCTACAAGATGTTCCAGATTATTTTCCTTGATGTAGATCTCACATTGTTGATCAATGGCGGCATTCATAAAAAATGCACACATGGTCGCTGCAGGACCATTGATGGTCATTGAAACAGAAGTCTTAGGATTACACAAGTCAAATCCTGAATAGAGTTTTTTGGCATCATTAAGAGAACTCACGTTCACTCCGGAGTTTCCGATCTTACCATAAATGTCAGGACGTCGATCGGGATCATTTCCATAAAGTGTAACTGAATCAAATGCGGTAGACAATCGTTTAGCCGGCATTCCAAGTGATAAATAATGGAATCGCTTATTGGTGCGTTCAGGTCCTCCTTCACCGGCAAACATTCTCGTTGGATCTTCACTTTTGCGTTTGAACGGAAATACTCCTGCAGTAAAGGGAAATGCTCCCGGTACATTTTCTTGTTTGCTCCATCGCAGTATTTCTCCAAAATCCTTGAATCTTGGGAGAATTACTTTTGGAATTTTATTCTGGGAAAGAGATGTAGTGTAATTATCAACTGTTATGTCTCTTCCTCTGACTGTGTAGGTGAAGGTGTCATTGGCATAAGCTTCTTTTTTGCCTTCCCATTCATCCAGGATGTGTTTGTTTTCATTGGTCAACTCCTGAGTGAGTTCCATCTTTTTTTCTTCCAGCGTCTCATGGATAGCGGATCCTTCTCCTGATCCGAGTAGTTTGATGGTATTGTCAATGCTATAGATAGAAGTGGCAATCTCAGCTTGTTTTTCTACCTCTTCATTGTAAAGACGGATGGTTTCTGTGATTTCAGATAGATATCGGATTCTTGCCGGAGGTATGATGTATTGCTTCTCACTATCTCCTTCCTGTAGATTCTCAACTGAATTCTCGGGGTAAAGCTTATCTATGATTGCATTGTAAAGGGTATTCACTCCAGGATCGTTAAACTGTGAGGCGATAGATCCGAATACAGGCATTTCATTTATAGGTCGCTCCCATAAATCGTGATTGCGTTGATATTGCTTTTTTACATCTCTTAAAGCATCCTGGGCTCCTCGCTTGTCAAATTTATTGATCGCAATGATATCAGCAAAGTCAAGCATGTCAATCTTCTCCAATTGCGATGCAGCACCAAATTCTGGAGTCATCACATACACTGATAGATCGGCATGGTCTACGATTTCAGAATCTGATTGACCAATACCTGAAGTTTCCAATATGATTAGATCAAATCCAGCTTCCTTCAGGATCGCAATGGTAGAACTGATGTGTTTATTCAGCGCAAGATTGTATTGTCTTGTTGCAAGTGACCTCATAAACACACGATCACTTGAGATCGCATTCATCCTGATGCGGTCTCCTAGTAAGGCACCACCGGTTTTTCTTTTGGATGGATCGACTGATATGATGCCAAGTGTTTTCTCAGGAAAGTTACGCAGGTATCTGAGTACAAGTTCGTCCACAAGGCTAGACTTACCAGCACCACCGGTACCAGTAATTCCAAGTACAGGGACTTCAATATCGATGATCTTCTGTTTGAGGTTGTTGATCCACTCAGTGTTTTCCTCAGGATAGTTTTCAACGGCAGATATCAATCTTGCTATTGCAGCATGATCTTTAGTAGTGATTTTTTTCAGCTGCCCATTCAGATTTTCTCCTACGGGAAAATCACTTTGTTCCAGTAAGTCATTGATCATTCCCTGCAATCCCATAGCCCTACCG
>JABDLO010000197.1 GCA_013002995.1 Saprospiraceae bacterium
GAATGGACCTGATTTAGTTGACCCCAACCTTTTTAATGAAGTATTTTCATTGCCTGCCACGGAAAGATATTCTTTTATCTTTAGAGGTAATGCTATGGCCATTGATCATATACTCACCACACCAAGGTTCCATAGTATTGTGACGGAAGTAGCCTATGGAAGAGGCAATGCGGACGCACCCTTTGATTTTATATTTGATGATGCCACACTATTGAGGTCATCTGATCATGATGCATTAGTTGTTTTTGTAGATCCTACTATGGCTGTTATCCCTACGTTGAATCAGTGGGGCATTATGATTCTCGCTCTTGGATTAATTATTATTGGCTTTGTTGGATTGAAAAAAAGACAACCTATTATTCTAAGAAACACAAACGGTTAAGGTTATAAAAATAAGATTGTTAGGTAAACATGAATAAGCATTTATTTCAGATTGTTTTACTCTTCTATCCCTCAAGTAAAACAGGCAATACAACAAGTGCAATGACATCAACTTTAAAGTGAGCAATAATGACCAATGCAAGGTTCCTTTTCAGTGCATAAGTAAAAGTGAGTAAGCCCCCGGCGAAGAAAACAAACAGCAGATGTCCAAAACCCCAGGTTTTGTGCCCAAGCACAAAAATGATTATTGGTAAAAGGCCTACACGAGCATGGATTTGATGCACGGGTAAAGAAGATAAAGAAATTGGAAGCATAAACAACAGAACCATAGTTATTCGGAATGAATTCTCTTTCTCATTGTTGACTAATTACGGATTAATAAAGAATTTCTATTTATTAGATAAAACTCCAAATAGCCAAAACTATATCCCTTAATAATGGAAATTATTATCCCATTTATCTTAATTTTCATTCCACTTATAAAGTCAACTCTACGATTCATTAATCCGTATGATATTTTATTTCAGGAGTGTTTATTTTTAATCAACTGCCGGATCGCAGTGAAGATGGATTATGGTGTCAGTTCAATAAAATGTATCGTATGAAAACATTTCAAATTTTCTTCTCTCTCATATTTTTGATTGTCTTAAACCTACCCACTATTGTAGGCCAAGAAATATCAGATGAAATTCCGGAAGGAGTAAAGTCAGTCCTAACTGATCACGAAGGAAATCAGCAGTATTATGTATTCGACCCTGTTACAATGGCTATGAGAATTGATTTTATCAATCCGAAAAATGATCCGATGTATTTTGATGAAGATGGATATGTATACACACCCGCCGGAGGAGGTGAATATATCAAAATGCATTTCGATAGAATAAGAAGTATTGCAAGACTATTTGGAAATTTGGGGGGAGATATGATGCCTTCAATCGACTATGAAGAAGGGTCAATAACCTATAATGAAAAGGTTATAAAACCCAAGCGATTTCCTATCCTTGAATGGGCATTTGTTTATAAACCTGTTCACTTTGAAGGAGGGGTTAATTATGAAAAAGAAATATTTACGTGTAGGGGTGAAGATAATTGCACTAAATATACCCTTATCAATGGGAGTGAGAGAGGAAGCCATATACTCTTTGATTCACAAGGGAGATTAGCAGAAATTTTTTCTGTCCACTCCGGTAATGCAGTATATACATATCTAGCAGTGGAAGTAACCTTGCCAATCGATTGATCATAGAACGTTTCATGATCTGACATTAATAATGACTGAGATCCAATAAAAGAATCTGTGTGAAGAATCATATCATGAGAAATGATATTCATTGATTTTATTACTTCCATGAAAAGTTAAATTGTAATCCTTCCTGAAATAGCCTTAAAAACACCTGGTGCTCAATTTTTAACCATTGATATATTCACCTACGCATTCTATAAACTGACACTTTCATCTGCAATCATACACTGTTATCTTAAAGAAAAAATTAGGATGAAAAATTTAATGTGTTTAATACTTATTTCTCTGTTGTCGTGGGGTTGTTCAGGTGATACAGGACCGGATGAAATAGATGAGGAATTAAAATGCGGTTATGCCATTAACGTGAATAATTTCCAATATTTACTAGAAGGGGAAACGGTACAATGGAGTCCTTCTATAGGACATCTGGAATTAGGTCCTGAAGATCCACCCTGCTGTGATGGTACAAATGTTTGCCCTGGAATGGCGTCTTTTCCCGTAGGTTCCTTATGGATGGATTTTAATTTGAATGTAAATTTGACAGAATATTTAGATGGAATCACTGCGGTTGACACTTCAACAATTAAAGCATTTAAATTTAACTTTTATTCTATCAAATTCTGGTGTAAAGACCTGGGAGCACAAGAGGCGAACTGGTATTCTCAAAGAGCGGGAAATCCATTTGCATGGTTAGATAATGGATCAGTAAGTCCTAAATTTGAAATCGGGTATGATAATAGAGGTCTTGGTATTATAAGAATTGAAGGGTTAAGGATTTTTATGACAAGAGATCTAATCAATGAAAATGATGTTCCTGAAAATATTGAGCTTCTGGTGAATTTAACTGCTTTTGAAATATGCCCTTAAACTAAGGTTCCCTGAATGAAAAATTCATCTAGAACTTGAGAGAAAATTAAAATATTATCTATTCAGTATCTTTAAAATTAAACTTTAGCTAAAATGATCAGGGCAATAATCATTGACGACGAACCTGATTGCATTCAAAGTCTTGAACGCGATATTGCAGAGTATTGTAAAACCCTTGAGGTAATCTGTACCTGTAATAATGCTAAAGAAGGAATAAAAGCCATACATAAAAACAAGCCGGATGTGGTGTTTCTTGATATTGAGATGCCCATTATCAATGGTTTTGAGCTTCTGAGCCTGTTACCTGATATTGATTTCGAAATTATCTTCACAACAGCCTATGATAAATTTGCACTGCAAGCTTTTAAAGTCAGTGCCGTTGACTACTTACTTAAGCCTATTGATCCAGAAGAATTGATCAATGCTGTAAACAAACTCAATCGCAATCATGATGAGAAAATTGGTGAAGGTAGAATTCAATTTCTATTGAAACATCTTGAGGAGCTGGATCAAAATAATGTCAGACGCATTGCCCTCCCTACATTTGAAGGATTGGAGTTTATCCTTCTGAATGATATTCTATATTGTGAATCTGATGGAACTTACAGCATTCTCCATTTTACTAATGGTCATAAAATGATTATCTCAAAACCCCTCCTTTATCTTGAAGAAGTTCTATGTGACTACCATTTCTTCAGGGTCCATAATTCTTTTATTATTAATTTAGATCATGTCATCAAATACTCTAGAGGTGCCGGTGGAGAAGTTACCATGAAAAATGGAGATGTAGTCCGAGTATCCAGAAGTAAAAAAGAAGAATTACTCAAATTGTTTTAATGACAAGGAACCTACTCCTAACTCTTTTCATCATTCTTGTTTCACTTACTATAGGATATGGGCAGCGTTTCCGATCTATCAATGATAAGCATCCTTTTGCCCGAGCCAATGTAACTTACCAGGATGACTTTGGTTTTATCTGGTTTGGTACCAGGGAGGGGCTGATTAAATATGATGGATATTCAACTACAGAATATAAAAAGAAGCCTGGAGTACCCACATCCTTACCTGGCACCCAGGTGAAGTCTATATTACAAGTTTCAGATAGTATATTATTTATTGGATTTGATCGTTTTGGACTAGGTCAATTTAACAGGAATAATGGAAATTCCAGAATAATTCATTTAAAAGAAGACCTGGATAACTTACACGTAAACAGCATGATTAAAGACCATACTGGAAGTATATGGGTAGGTACAAATGACGGTCTTTATAAATTAGATGGTTATTCATGGAACAAGGTTTCTAAAGTGTACTCTGAAAGGGAGGGTCTTGTAAGCAGAAACGTACTTGAACTATATCAAGATGATATTAAAAATCTCTGGATAGGGACAGACATGGGCATTCATCGTCTTCTTGATGGAAAAGAGATTATTGAAAACCCAATGACCAATCCGGGTTTTCCAAAAGAGGAAGTGATAAATATTCAGGAAGATAATGATGGGGATCTATGGGTAAGCTTTCGTCAGGGAAGTTGTAAATTATATAAATGGGATCCACGAAAAAAAGAATTTTCGAAGGACAGAAGGTTTATTCGGGATGGAGAATTCAGTTTTACATTTGATGAAAATAATAATATTTGGGCCAGTTCCCATGGAAGGGGAGTCTACCATTTCAAGGAAGATGAGGAAATCTTATATTCAGATAAGGATTACTCCTGGCATGGCTTGCGTGCTATGTTTACCTATTCTGTTTTTCACGACAAATATCATAACACCTGGGTAGAAAGTGATGAGGTATTTAAAATGCCCGGCAGCAACAAAGAATTTTATTCCATTGAAAGTGACAAATTTCAAGTAATTAGCGTGTATGCTGACGACGATAACATTTGGTATTGCAGCAATGAGCCTCACCGGTGGTCAAGACGAGAAAAACAATCTGACGCTTACCTGGAAAATGTTGATTTCACAGAATTGATCAATCCTGACAGGGAACGAAAACACAAGAGAATATATAAATACGATGAGTGGGGAGACTGGGTCGTCTTTACCAGTATACGCAACATCTACATTTGGGACCGAA
>JABDLO010000529.1 GCA_013002995.1 Saprospiraceae bacterium
GAATATTCCAATCTTCATCTCCCTTTCCGGTAAAGGACTCAACCAGGGTATGTATCTGAGGGGAACCATAAAAGGTAAACCAATCGAAAGTGTTTATGAGATTCCGGAGGAACTGATTGTTAATCAAAATCAAGTATATGTTGTGCGGGATTCAACCATCCAATATAAAAGTGTCGAAATCTTAAATCGAAAGGATGGTGCTGTATATGCACGTGGAATTGATGGCAATGATGATATTGTTGTCAGTTCGATCAACGGGTTATTCAGAGGTCAGAAAGTAGTTGTCAATAAACCTAAGTCATGAGAAGCATCGTCAACTACTTTTTGAAAAATCCGGTGGCAGGAAACCTCCTGATGATATTTCTATTTATCGTCGGGATAATTGGTTTGCTTTCTCTGAAATCTACCTTCTTTCCAGAGACTCCAAGCAGAATCATCGTAATACAATCTATATTTCCCGGTTCATCTCCGGAGGAAATGGAAGAGGGAGTAATTACCAAAATTGAAGAAGCACTAGAAGGAGTAACAGGTGTTGAACGCACCACATCGGTCAGCAGCGAAAATTCAGGGACGGTTTCTATTGAAGTACTTAAGGGATATGACACGGACCTCATTCTTCAGGATGTCAAGAATGCTGTTGACAGGATACCGACTTTTCCAGTATCCATGGAGCCATTGGTTATTTTCAAACAAGAATTCCTGGGGAGGTCATTTGCCTTTGCATTATCGGGAGACGTAGAATTAATCACACTGAAAGAGTACGCACGGAAGGTAGAAGATGACTTACTGGCGAAAGATGGAATTTCTAAGATTCTATTAAATGGGTTCCCTGAAGAAGAGATTGAAATAAGCGTCAGGGAAAAAGACCTAAGAAGCAATGATCTGACTTTCGACCAGGTGGCTCTCGCGATTTCCAATTACAACCTGGAAGCAACTGGTGGAACGATCAAGACCGATAGGGAAGAGCTTAATATCAGAGCTAGAAATAAACAATATTATGCGGAAGAACTGAGAAATGTAGTCATACGTTCTAATCAGGATGGTGGTGTGGTAAAGCTTCATCAGGTTGCTGACGTTGAAGATCAATGGCAAGATGTGCCTTCAAGGACTTTTATTAATGGGAAGCCTGCAGTCGTTGTCACGGTTCAGAATACCATTGAAGAGGATATGCTGACCATAGCAGATGATGTCCTCGAATATGTTAATAAGTTTAATGCTGAAAATGAGGTTATCCAGGCAACAGTCATATCTAATGGTGCAGAAACACTAAATGGACGGATAAATCTATTGAAAGAGAATGGCTTAATTGGATTTCTGATTGTTCTTTTCTTGCTTGGGATATTCCTTCATTATCGATTGGCATTCTGGGTTGCCCTGGCAATACCGATTTCTTTTGCAGGAATGTTTATAATAAGTGCGTTGATCGGCATCACAATTAATGTTATTTCCCTCTTTGGGATGATAGTGGTCATTGGGATCCTGGTGGATGATGGAATTGTCATCGCTGAGAATATCTATCAAAAATACGAGAAAGGGTACCCTCCTATGGAGGCCGCTCTTGAGGGTACAATGGAAGTGCTTCCTGCTGTTTTTTCTGCCATCTTAACTACCGTCATCGCTTTCTGTACTTTCTTCATGATAGAAGGAAGACTCGGTGATATCTTTCGTGAATTGTCTATTGTTGTAATTTTCTCATTGGTATTTTCATTGGTGGAAGGGGCACTGATACTTCCTGCTCACATTGCCCACTCCAAGGCTTTAAAGAAAGATGGGAAAGACAATTGGCTTACAATAAGATTTGAAAAGCTGATGTATCTTCTCAGAAACGTCATCTATGAACCCTTTTTAAGATGGTCCATAAAATATAGTTTTCCGATTGTAGGATTTGTTGTAGCTGGTTTATTCATCACCTTTGGAGCTTTCCAGGGAGGGCTTATAAAAGGAACGTTCTTTCCGGTAATTCCCAGAGATCAGTTCAATGTTGATCTAAAGCTGCCTTCCGGCCAACGGGAAGACCTGACCATTAAGTTATTGGATAGTATTGAAGTTGCTGCAAATCGTGTCAATCAAAGGCTGGGTGACAGGTATTATGATGGTGAAAACAGCCCCATTACATTTATAGAGAAAAATATTGGACCGCTTCCCAATCAAGGACAGCTATCAATAAACTTATTAAAAAGTGAACTTAGAGATTCAGTTACTACGAGGATGGTGATAAATGAGTTGAGAAGAGAAGTGGGACAGTTATATGAAGCTGAGTCATTAACCTATGGCCTGGGAGGATTTTTTGGAGATCCGGTATCTATCTCCTTATTGAGTGCAGATAAAGAATCTTTGGAAGGAGCTATTGAGGATCTGAAATCTCGATTGAATGCCATCCCGGACCTAACAGATGTTGCAGATTCTGATGTTGAAGGAGTAAGGGAAATCAATCTCGAAATGAAAGACAAAGCTTATAATCTGGGATTCACACTAAGAGATATTGTGGGATATGTGCGCCAGGGATTTTTTGGAGCAGAAGTACAGCGTATCCAGCGTGGAGTCGATGAGGTTAGGGTCTGGGTGCGATATAAATTAGATAATAGAAATGATATTTCTGACCTTTCTGAAATGAGGATCAGAACTGGGAATGGCTTATCGGTTCCACTGGAAGAATTGGTCGAATTTAAAGATAGTAGGGGAGTGGTTAACATCAATCATATCGATGGGAGCCGCGAGGTAAGGGTTACTGCTGATGTTGCGGATGATAAGGTTTCAGTAAGTGAAGTGAATGCTCTTATCCAGGAAGATGTATTGCCTAAGGTGTTAGAAGCTTTTCCTCTTGTGAGTGTTGGGTTTGAAGGTCAGCAGAGAGAAAATGCCAAGACCATTTCCTCAATGAGGACCGTGATGCCGATTGTATTAATGTTAATGTTCTTTGTGATCATCCTTACCTTTAATTCCTGGTCACAGGCTCTACTGGTATTTGCAATATTGCCATTTGGATTTATTGGAGTTGGCCTTGGGCACTATATCATTGATATTCCAATCAGTCTATTCTCAGTTCTTGGGGTCATAGCTTTAATAGGAATTATTGTTAATGATGCGCTGGTGTTTATTACCACTTTTAATGGCCATATAAGAGCAGGTATGCCATTCAAGGAGGCTGTATTTCAAACAGGAATCAGCAGGTTCCGTCCGATTTTGTTAACATCTATTACAACCATTGCAGGATTAGGCCCAATTATATTGGAGAAGTCAGCACAAGCACAATTCTTAATACCGATGGCGGTTGCGATAGCCTTTGGGTTGATGATAGTAACATTTATCATCTTGTTATTGACGCCTTCTTTATTGGTTATCATCAATAGAATTAAACGGGTATCCATGGGATTCTGGTTGGGTCATCCAGTTTCTGCTGAAATGGTAGAACCTGCATATCCTGGAAGAAAAACCAATGTTGTCGTTAATTTAATCGGTGGCCTTATTATGCTGGGGGGATTTATCGGATTGGTCTTGCTTGCACTTCAGATTGCTAAACTATTTATCTAAATGAGGACTTCACAACTAAGGACATACTTATTGCTGATTATCAGTTTCTCTTTATTTCAAGTTGACCTTTTAGGTCAGAGACAGTTGTCATTACAAGATGCCATTGCCCGCGGTCTGGATAACAATCACAATATCAAAATATCAGAGAAACAAATTGAGATTGCAGAGAATAGCAATTCATGGGCACGAGCTGGAAAGTATCCAACCATAACGGCGGATGTAAATTGGAACAACAACCTCACTCGAGAGAATAACCAGGCCAGCTTCCTTAGAGGAGAGTTTTATGTGGGTTCTCTGTCTCCGGGTATAAATATGAACTGGGTATTGTACAATGGAGGCTTAACAGGGGCAACCAAGGAAAGTCTTATAGCTAATGTAGACCTTCAGAGACAATTGAGTTCTACAACAGTCCAGCAGACCATACAATCCATCCACCAGGCATATTATGATGTTTTGCTTCAAGAGTCAAGGTATAATACACTTATTGAGACATTAGAATTATCAGCAGATCGAGTGAATTATGAGGAAGCCCGGAAGGAATTCGGATCCAGCAACACGTTCTCGTTGATACAATTTGAAGATGCCTACCTGGCAGACTCCTCTCAGTTAATCATTCAGGGCAATATAGTCCAGGCTGCACGACGTAATCTGGTAAGGGTAATGAATGATGATGTGACACCTGAATATTATGAACTGGTGGATGAACTTGCAATACCTGATGCTACTATTGATGTAGCTGAATTAGAAGATCAGCTGTTGGCCAGCAATCCAGATCTCCAGGTACTGGATGTAAATGCTAGAATTGCAGCCATCAATACCAAGATTGAAAGGACTTTTAACAAGCCAACAATCGCTTTAAATGCCGGCTTGAATGGATCCTATACTGCGTTTAAGATCTTTGCCGATGACCCCAATACGGGAGAACCATTTGAAACCAGGACTGGAGATACCTATCGCCTTACGGCAAATGTTTCAGCCTCCTACCCATTATATGATGGAGGGTTGAGAAAAGATAACATTCAGAATGCCCGCCTTCAGCAGGAAATTACCCAGACAGAGATCCTGGAAGCAACAGCAAATTTGAAAAATCAACTCAATATCCTGATCGATAACTTTAATAATCAACTGGAACAGCTCAGGCTCTTAGATCGTCAACTGGATAATGCCGTAAGGAATCTTACGATATCAGAAGAACGTCTCAAGACTGGTCAGATCAATTCCCTGGATTATCGTACCATCCAGAATGCATATACCAATGTATCATTCAATAGGGTCAATACCATCTTCAACCTTTTAAGTATCAGAACAGATATCGCCTACCTTGTGGGAGCGTATGGGAGTTGATAATTGCTGTTAATGTTTAGAGATGAGATTGCTGATCACTAGTTTCATATAAAGACACATCTAAGCTCTTGATATATTAATATCGTATTTCTAATTCTAAATTAACGTCAATAATGGATAAGAAAGATTTTTTTAACTTTAAAATAGTGCTTTGTAACTATTTCTTTTTCAACAGAATATGTGAGTAAAATCCGTTAAGAAATTTCGAAGCCTTGGAGAAATTTTAGGATTTTGTGAACGGTTTCAATTTTTTCTTTTAAAAAATTGAAAATTCCTGTGAAAAAGTGGCCTTTCTTTTGGTTCGTTTTCTTTGGCCAGCAAAGAAAATGAACAATACCAGATGCAAAGCCCTGAATATCAAGTTTTTAGCAATACTCAAGACTAAGACCCTAAACATTATTCACGTTAATAATTAGAAAGATTTATATTGATAATATGATTTTTATAGTTGCGCATTAAGGCTAGACTTCAGGTTAGGGTTGGTTAGTAACAGTGGTGGTTTTTAATACTATAAAAGGGATTATTCCCTCTCATTCAAAGGATAATGTGAAAAATCTATTATAAAGACGATCTTTTTCTTTAAGATTAATCTCTGTAATTATTAAATTGTCGTTTAAGTAAGCTGATGAATTATGAATCGAAAAGTAAAACACACCCTAGTTATATCTATCTGGATTTTATTATTGACAAGTCTGTCAATTTTTGAGGTAGATGCTCAGTTA
>JABDLO010000220.1 GCA_013002995.1 Saprospiraceae bacterium
ATCACGATTTTTTTGATGCAAATGGGGAGATCATCATTGTCGACATAGGACACTACGAAAGCGAGCAATTTACCATTCAATTATTATATGATCTAATAAATAAGAATTTTAGTAACTTTGCAGCCCATTATTCAAATCACAATACTAATCCAGTAAAATATCTATAAAAATGGCGGTTAAGGAAATATCTGTAGCGGATAAGTTAAGACAATTATACCTCTTACAATCCATCGACTCAAAGATAGATGAGATTGAAGTGCTCAGAGGAGAACTACCGATGGAAGTTAATGATCTGGAGGACGAGATCATTGGGCTCGGAACCAGGATTAAAAACATCAACAATACCATCGAGGGTATTGAAAAAGAAATCAGCAACCATAAAGCAAATATTGCCAATTCTGAGACGCTCATATTGAAATATGAAAAGCAGTTGGACAACGTAAAGAATAACAGAGAATACGATGCTCTAACTAAAGAGATCCAAATGCAGAAGTTGGAGATTCAGTTGTCAGAGAAAAAAATCAAAGAAGCAGAAGTCATCAAGGACAACAAATCAGAGATCCTTGCCAATGCTGATGAAAAATTTGCGAAAAGACAAGCAGACCTCGAGACTAAAAAAGTAGAGCTTAAGGAAATCATTGAAAAGACTGAAAAAGAAGAGGTAAAATTAAAGAAAGCTTCTGAGAAAGCTAAGAAAAGTATCGAACCGAGGTTACTAAAGGCGTATACTAAGATTAGAACTACTTATCGCAATGGACTGGCAGTGGCAACTGTTGCAAGAGGAGCTTGTGGAGGTTGTTTCAACCTGATCCCACCTCAGCTTCAGATTGAGATCGGTACCATGAAGAACATCATTGCTTGTGAGCACTGTGGAAGAGTATTGGTTGATGAGGCGATTGAACAGGAAGTTTCAAGAAAGTAATTGCTTTTTCTATAAGTTAAATAAATATCAATTAAGCCTTGGAAGGTGTGACTTTCCAGGGCTTTTTACATCTTTAAAGTATCAATGCGATTTATTCTGATCATATCAATTTTTCTCATAACCATAATATCAAGCGTTAGCGGCCAGGGTTACTTTGAGATCACAGATGATATCAGAGAAGCTTATCAGCTCACAATATCTCTCAAGAAAGAAAAGGCCCTTCAAAAAATCGCTGATATTAAGCAGACTGATCCTGGCAATTACCTTGTTTACCACATAGAAAATTATGTGGATTTCTTTGAGGTATTTATCAACGAAGATGAAGATACATTTAAACGACTGGAGAAAAACAAGGACAAACGGATCGATAAGATCAAGGAAGGAGATAAAAGTAGTCCTTTCTACAGATTCAGCCAGGCAGAAATTCAATTGCAGTGGGCCCTGGCCAGGTCTAAATTCAATCAGAAATTTAAGGCAGCCCGAGAATTGCTAAACGCCAATGGCCTCCTGGAAGAAAATGCAGCACTCCACCCTGATTTTATCTACAATTACAAAAGCCTTTCCATCATTCATGTGTTATCAAGATCGGTACCGGGATTATTAAGATATCTGTTCAATATCAGGGGGTCTATTGAGGAAGGGACAAAGGAGATAGCAACCCTTTATGAAGCTTCTCAGAAAAATGGGATGATGTTTCAGGATGAGATTGTTGTAATCTATACCTACATATTATATTATCAGAATAATAAAAAAGAGGAAGCCTTGGATTTAATCCAAAAGCATTTTAGTAATACCACTACAAATCACCCGTTGATCAGCTTCATTGCTGCCAACTTCAGTCAGAAGATGGGCAACAATGACCTTGCTATTAATATGCTTACTGATAGAATTCAATCGGAAGATGCTACCCCCTTTTATTATCTGGATTTCCTAATAGGAAAATTCAAACTCTACCGTCTTGATGAAGACGCAGATCAATACCTGCTTAAGTTTATTAATAATTTTGAAGGTCAGCACTATATCAGAGAAGCATACCAAAAAATGGCTTGGCACCAGCTTGTGATCCATGATGATCTTGCAGGTTATAAGAAATATATGAGTATGGTTACAGATCGAGGTAATGATCTGATAGATGAAGATAAGCAAGCCGAGAAAGAGGCAAAACTTGAAAGAGTGCCTCATCCAGATTTACTGAAAGCCAGGCTATTATTCGATGGTGCATATTACAATCGAGCGTACAATTTGCTGATTAAGAAGTCTGTGGAATTTCAAGACCCATATGATCAGATGGAATACAATTACAGGATGGGGAGAATCACCCATTTGTTGAAAAACTATACCGACGCCATCAATTATTATGTCTACACAATCAATAAATCTGAAGGAGAATCCTACATACCTTGTAATGCTGCATTACAGATTGCATTGATATTGGAAGACCAGGAAAGATATGCACAGGCTTTACACTATTTGGATATCTGCCTGGATATGTCTCCTGAAGAATACAAGAATAGCCTCCATCAGAAAGCTAAATCAGCCAAACTTAGGGTAAAGGAGATTATGAAAAAGAAACCAGAGTAAGGTATTCAGTAGTATATCTATTCGTAATGATCCCTCATTATAGAATGACTGTACGCTTAAGATCCTAAGTACATTTTTAATGTCTTAGTGATTAATTCAATAAAAAATGGTTACTGTGATTTACAGAATATATTAAAATCAACAATATTGTCAATCAACAATCAACAATCAATAATCAATAATCAACAATCTGCCTGCCGACAGGCAGGTCTCGTCATTCAACAATTACTCTGGTTGTAAAACTTCAACACCAGTTGCCATGAATTTAATCTCTTCTACAGGCTCAGTAATAGCAGCAATTTCTTCTTTAGATTTGCCCTCGTCTTCTGCATAATGTCTCAATTCATCAACTGAAGTTTCTTCAATGTATGCTTTTCCTTCCAGAATAACGTCGTAGCCTGCAATGTCTTTGGGTACAAAGAAGCCGTAATCCTGGAATTTTACAAATACACTTTTATCTGCAACTGCATCGTCAGTAAGATTCATCCAGCATCCTTTGGCCTGGCATACTGTTTCCACCTTTGCTTTTACTTTCACGTTTTCTACCTCTTTATTGGAGTCAAGTTGAGTATAAAGCTCACCTAAAGAAATGGCATCCTGGCTACTTAATTCAGCACCATATAGATTAGGGTTATTAGGATTAGGAGTAGCATTTTCTTTACATCCGATTGCTGCCAGTGAAAGGAATAGAATAAATAGAAATAAATTTTTCATAAGTATAATTTGATTTAAAAAATGGAAGCAGTAAATGGAATTGACAAAAGTAATTCAGTTGGCACTATTAAACAAGGTGGCAATAAATTAATTATAATAATGTTATATTGTCAATAGCTGATAAACTACTCTAAACTTTTAAATCCAGGCCTGAGAAGAATTTTTTACACTTATTCTATTTGTGAACTACTAAAATTCTTCAATCATGAAAGGTCTATTCTCGCTGTTCCTTCTTGTCTGTTTACCGCTATTTCCACTTAAGTCTGAATGTGTTAAAGGTAATTGCCGCATAGGTAGCGGAACTTATCAATTTAATAATGGTAGTACCTATAAAGGTCAATTCTACAAAGGTGTACCGCATGGAAAGGGTGTGATGAATATGAAAAATGGTGATCGATATGAAGGTGCATTCAGTCGTGGTCAGAAACATGGAGAGGGTAAATATTATTTCAGGTCAGGAAATAAATATATAGGTCAATTCAAAAAAGATAAGATAGAAGGGAAGGGCCGTATGGATTACTCTAATAAAGATGTCTATAAAGGTTCATGGTCTGATAATAAACCACATGGTAAAGGTCGAATTGAATTTGCCAGTGGTAAATCTGTTGAAGGTTTATGGAGGAATGGGAAACTGGTCAGAAAATGGAAGACAGAAAACAACAATTCTGTATTAAATTCTAGCATTAAAAGGACTTATAAAGATTGCAACAAAAATTACTGTCATAATGAATCGGGAAAATTCACATACAGAGATGGAAGTTACTATATCGGAGACTTTACCGATGGGAATGCCCAGGGTAAAGGAACTTGTTATTATGCCAATGGAGACATTTATGAAGGTGGCTGGAAGAATCACGGCCCCAACGGAAGAGGAATCATCACATTTACAAGTGGTAGGAAATACAGTGCCATATGGAAAAATGGGAAACCTGTAGAACAAGTATACGACGATGGAAAACAATCCTTAGCCAGTAACAGCCGCTATCGAAAAGCTGCAGATGGAAAGGTAGATATGTATGCTATTGTTATTGGGATATCGGCTTATGATCACATGCCAGCTCTGAAATATACAGATGATGATGCCTACCAGCTATATGCTTTTCTGAAAAGTCCGGAGGGAGGAGCACTTCCGGATAATCATATTACCCTATTGGTAGATGAAATAGCAACCAGGCAGAATATTCGTACCAGTATGCAGAATGTATTTGGAAAAGCAGACCAGGATGATGTTGTGATTATGTATTATTCTGGCCATGGACTCCAAGGGAGGTTCTTACCGATTGATTTTGATGGGTATAATAATAGCCTCTCTCATAGGGAGATTTATGATTTGCTTGATCAATCCGCTGCCAAGCATAAGGTGCTGATAGCAGATGCCTGTTATGCCGGTAGCCTGGAATCGGAAAAAGGAACATTCTACAGTTCGCTCGAGAACTTTTATAATAAGATTGATGAGTCTGATGGAGGTACAGCCATCATGATGTCTTCAAGAGCTCAGGAGAAAAGCCTTGAATACTCAGGTTTGCGACAAGGGGTGTTTAGTCATTTTTTACTGAGGGGCATGAAGGGAGAGGCTGATACCAATTCAGATGAGATTGTATCTATAGCAGAGCTATTCCGCTATATTTATAATGGTGTAAGACGATATACTGATAAGCGTCAGTCTCCTACGATTGCTGGAAATTACGATAAGAATATGCCTCTGGCGATGATTAGGTGATTACGTACCAATATGATAAAAATTTTATGTAATCTGACAATTTAATTGGGCCCACTAATTTTCGGGAATTAATTCAATAAAGATGTTGTAGTTTTTGTCTAGAAGATTGTTATTAGATGTCAAGAAAATTTAACATAAACCTTCATCTGGCTTTTATTTCGTTTGTATTAATGTTCTTTACAAGTTGTTCTAAAGCTGTTGTAGAAAACATAATCAATGAACTAGATTTTAAAGACTCTAATCAATTAAATTCAAATGCCATCATTTCAAGATGTGAGGTTTCCAACGCTCAATTTAGGAGGTTCCTTTCTCACCCTGCCAATGAAAAATACCGATACGATTCTACAAAATGGTTGATTGTTGATATTGGTGATTCCATGATGAGAAATTATCATATTCACCCTGCATATGATAATTATCCAATTGTTAATATCAGTAATGAAGCAGCTTCTAAATTTTGTAATTGGTTAACCTTACATTACAATCAAGAAAAGAAGATAAAATTTAGACTGCCTACAGAATCAGAATTTGCTGAATTAATTAAAATTAGGAAAAAGAATTTGTATTCATCATGTGAGAATGCATGTGATGGTTCTAGATGCTCAAACCTCAAATACATAAATGATGATGGTGTTGTTAGTTATGACTTAGATGGAACGCTTCTTACTACTGTAGTAGCTTATGATCAACAAGGGATTTATTCAATCATAGGAAATGTTTCAGAGATTATGGCTGAAGTGAGTATAATGGGAGGGAATTGGGATTCATTGCCAGAAGAGGTAGAAAAAATAACTAAGTACGTAGAACCTGATCCGAGAGTGGGATTTCGAGTGGTTATGGTTAAAAATGAAAAATAAAGCCTAGGTATTTAACAATCTTTGGTTAATTAGTTGATTTAATGGGGATTAATCCTATCTTTGCAGCCCTTTTTGAAAAATTATTAATTAACCAATTACTTCTTAGATAATGAATAATTATGAAGTGACTTTTATCGTCGATCCCGTACTGTCAGGCGATGAAATTAAATTGACAGCTCAGGCTTACGAGAAATTGCTTAGAGATGAAGGAGCAGAACTTGTATTTACTGATGAAATGGGTTTAAAACAGTTGGCCTACCCAATCAACAAAAGGTCATCTGGCGTTTACTACAGTTTAGAATTTAAATCTGAAAATCACGCCATCATTCCAAGAATGGAACTTGCACTCAGAAGAGATGAAAGAGTGATGAGATTCCTTTCAATCAAGTTGGATAAGTACGGAGTAAAGTACAATGAAGACAAGCGTAATGGATTGATCGGTAAGAAAAGATCTTCTGAAAAGAAAGCCAAGCCGGCTCCAGTAGCCAAAAAAGCAGCTCCTGCAGCTAAGCCAGCTCCGGCCCCAAAACCAGCTCCTGCGCCTGTCGCTACCAAAGCTGCCTCAGAAGAGGAGTAATCAATTTTCTAAACAAGTAAAATTTAAAAGATCATGGCATCAAGAGATGATATAAAATTTTTAAGTAATCCTAATCTAGGTCAACAGAAGAAGAAATACTGTAGGTTCAGAAGATTCGGTATCAAGCACATCGATTACAAAGACCCAGATTTCTTAATTCAATTTGTGAATCCTCAAGGTAAGCTCCTTCCAAGAAGAATTACCGGAAACTCATTGAAGTACCAGAAGAAAGTTGCTGTAGCGGTAAAAAGAGCTCGACACTTAGCTCTTATGCCATATGTTACTGACCTTCTTAAGTAATTGTTGACAGCTATTTATTATTATTAAAAACTAGATCATGGATATTATACTATTAAAAGATATAGATAAGCTCGGTTACAAACACGATATCGTAGCCGTAAAAAATGGCTATGGAAGGAATTACCTTATTCCACAAGGACTAGGTGTAATTGCCAATCCTGCCAATATGAAAAAATTGGAATCAATCAAAGCTGAGGAAGAAGCCAAAGAGGCTGCCAGAGTAGAAGAGTATAGAGAATTGATCACCAAGCTGGCAGATGCTACCCTCAAAGTGGGAGTGAAAGCCGGTGCTAATGGAAAGATCTTCGGTTCTGTTACCAACGTTCAGATTGCTCAGGCACTTAAGGAGCAATATGAAGTTGACATAGAAAGAAGAAAGATTGAAGTACCTGAAGAAGTTAAAGAGCTAGGTACTTATTCAGCGACGTTAAATCTTTATACTGATATAGTCGGTGAAGTAAGATTTGAGTTAGTAGAAGAATAATCTATTAAGAGATATTAATTAGAAAACGGAGTATGTCACGCGATGTACTCCGTTTTTTTATATATAACACAGATGGCTATGTTCCTTTAGCCACTTTTCACTCGTCTTATAATCGGGGCACGCTTTAGCTACAATATTCCAGAATCTGCTGGAGTGATTCATTTCTATGCGGTGAGCAAGTTCATGAATGATGACATAATCCAAAACCTTCATCGGGGCTTTAAGCAATCTGACCGATAAATTAATATTCCCCTTTGATGAGCATGATCCCCAATTGGTGCGATTGTTTTTCAATCTCACATTATTAATAACTACGTTGAAGTGTTGCCTATTGATCTGATTCACTCTTTCCTTAATGAAAGGAGTATATCGCCTTACCGCAAATGTTGTGATCAGTTCCCTGATGGATTTAGAAGCTTGACCAGAATCGTATTGGTCGCTGATGATGACCTTTATCTTTTTTTCTTCCCAGGATATCCGGTCCTTATCTGTGGGAATTGTTGTGACAGAAATATGATATCGGTCATTCAGGAAATTTAATTCCTTGACATTGAAGTAATCTGAATATTTAAATTCAGCTAAGGCGGCGGGTTTATTGCCTTTTAATTTCAAACACCAGGTCTTTGCATTTTTTAGAATTTCTCTGCTAGGGGTTAAAACAGGGCATCGAATGACAAGCCCCTTTTTTGTAATAGAAAACCTGATGGATCTTCTGAATTCCTTATGGAGGATTACTGGTACTACATAATCCTCCATAACTATTGGATCTATTAACCTGGATTTAGCCATGAATCCTTTCAAGTTCCTTCATAACATCTACAAGGATCTGGACTCCTTCCATTGACATTGCATTATATATTGATGCTCTGAATCCTCCGACAGACCGATGGCCTTTTACACCCATGCATCCTGCTTCCAGGCACATCTCAAGGAAAGGAGCTTCATGTGCTTCATCTCTTGCTAAAAAGCAGACATTCATTCTTGAGCGATCCTCATTATCAGCTGTTCCGTAGAATAGTGGATTACGATCTATTTCATTATATAATATATTGGCCTTCTCAATGTTTTTCTTTTCCATGGCAGACACTCCACCATTAGCCTTGAGCCATCTCATGGTCAACATAGATACATAAATTGGAAAGACAGGAGGTGTATTGAATGAAGATTTCTTGGTTATATGTGTCTGATAATTCAGCATGGTCGGTATTGCTCTGTTCACCTTTCCAAGTATATCATTTCTTACGATAACCATAGTTACACCTGCGGGTCCTAAGTTCTTCTGGGCACCGGCATAAAGAATGGCATGCCTGCTGACATCCATGGGCCTGGAGAAAATATTGGATGACATGTCACTAACTAGTGGGATGCTGGTTTCTGGTAATTGATGAAACTCTGTTCCGAAGATGGTATTATTAGAAGTGTAATGTACATAAGTAACATCTTCCGGGATGGTATATGACTTAGGGATGTAGCAATAGTTTCTGTTTTTTGAAGAGGCAACTACTTCTACTTCTCCAAAATGTTTGGCTTCTTTAATGGCCTTCGTTGACCAACTACCGGTATCAATATATGCAGCTTTGGCATCTTTATCTAGGACATTAATAGCTGTCATAAAGAATTGAGAACTGGCACCACCTGTCAGAAAAAGAATACTATAACTGTCCTTATCGATGTCGAGCAGGTCATATACATGTTGTTCTGCTTCGTCCATCATAGCTACAATTTCTTTGCTTCTATGTGAAAGCTCTAGAATAGAAAGTCCTGTTCCTGCAAATTCATTTACAGCTTCTGCTGCTTCTTTTATCACTGGATCGGGCAGAATGGCAGGTCCGGCATAAAAGTTGTATTTCTTCATTGGATTAAATTTTAGGCTCCAAATATCTGCTTTTTAAAGACGAGATACTAGGAGTAAAAAAAATTAAAATTTTTTTTCGCTCAACTATTGCAAATTATAATAATGCTGTTATCTTTGCAATCCCTTTGGAAGAAAGGGTATAAAAAAGAGAAAAAAGTTCATTGACAGGGAGGAAATAAAATAGGTAAGAAGAAGAATTATTCGTTAGTGAGAATTCACGTTGCGAGAGGGATTAATCTTGAAATAG
>JABDLO010000222.1 GCA_013002995.1 Saprospiraceae bacterium
GGGTAGGAGTTGCCGTTATGTTTTCGAGGAGAATTGAAATGAAGGGAAATGTATTTGAAAAGAATTGGGGGAGAAGTGCTTATGGCTTACTACTAAAAGAGATATACGATGCGGAAATCCTCAATAATAAATTCAAGGAGAATACCATTGGAATCTTTGTGGAAGGATCTAATAGGATTAACTATCATTTTAATGATTTTAATAGGAATGGATGGGCATTGAAATTTTCCGGAGGCTGTGAAGACAATGAGATCAGTCAAAACAATTTCATTGATAATTCACTAGACTTGGTAGTAAACACTAAATTATCCTCCAATAAATTTCACAAGAATTACTGGTCCGAATATTCAGGTTATGATCTTGATAAGGATCAACTGGGAGATGTTCCACATTATCCGGTTAAATTATTCTCCTATGTTTTGGATAAAGCTCCTGAAGCGATTGTTCTGATGAGGAGTTTATTTGTAGATATTATTAATTTTTCTGAGAAAATAAGTCCTGTTTTTACACCCAAGGATGTGATGGACGATTCACCATTAATGTATCCGGTCAATGATTAAAGTAACCAATTTACATAAGTCATTCAAGAAAAATGTTGTGCTCAATGGTATTGACTTGAACATTTCTGATCAGGGGATTACTGCCATACTTGGCCCAAATGGTTCTGGAAAGACCACCTTCATCAAATCGATATTGGGATTGGTGATCCCACAATCTGGAGAAATAAAGATTCGGAATCAATCCATTAATGGAAGAGATGACTATAGATCAGATATCTCGCATCTTCCTCAGATCGCATCATTCCCGGAAAACCTCACAGGAAGAGAATTGATAAAGCTCGTAAAGGATTTAAGGAAAGGTGAGAGTCGTGAAAGTGAGTTGATTGAGTTATTAAATCTCGAACAAGAACTGGATAAGAAAATGGGTAATCTATCCGGTGGAAATAAACAGAAGATCAATATTGTGCTCGCATTGATGTTTGATACACCATTGATCATCCTGGATGAACCAAGTACCGGTTTGGACCCCGTGTCATTATTAAGATTTAAGGAGTTTATTAAAGGAGAAAGCAAGGCGGGTAAGAAAGTATTACTTACAACTCACATAATGGATCTTGTTGATAAATTGGCGGATGATGTTATTTTTCTGCTTGATGGACATATTCATTTCCAGGGCTCTGTAGATCAATTATTGACCACAACAGGAGAGCAAACCATTGAGAAATCTATTGCTTCACTTTTACAAAGCAATGCTTAATGATTGAAGTATTTAAATACAGTTTAAAGGATATGGTCAGGAATCGGTGGATTTTCCTTTACACAGGCTTTTTTTTATTGGTAACAATATCCTTATTAGCATTGAGTAATGACCTTATAAAAGTGACAATATCAATGAGTAATATTGTCTTGATTCTGACCCCTTTGGTAGGTCTTTTATTCGGAACAATGTATAGTTACAATTCACGGGAATTCATTGATCTGCTTTTGGCTCAACCCTTATCCAGGATTTCGGTGTATTCGGGGATTTATCTGGGTCTTGCTATTTCTCTAATACTTAGTGTAGTGCTAGGCATTGGTGTTCCGATGGCGTTTTATGGGATATTTACTTCTGAAGCCTTAATACCTTTTCTTGTGCTTTTCTCAATGGCCATAGTTTTATCAATTATTTTTTCTTTGATTGCCTTTCTTATTGCAACTCGATTTGAAAATAAATTAAAAGGTTTCGGCCTGGCCATTTTTGTTTGGTTGTTTTTTGCTGTTATCTATGATGGGATATTTTTGCTTGTGTTGATGTGGTTTAAAGAATATCCGCTGGAAAAGCTGACGATAGGACTCACTTTATTTAACCCGATAGACCTTGCCAGGATATTAATATTACTAAAGCTGGATGTATCTGCCATGATGGGTTACACCGGTGCTGTATTGCAGAAATACCTTGGATCAGGATTGGGCATCTTAACGATTATTACTTCACTCGCTATGTGGATAATTATACCTGCTTTAATGTTAAAGCGAATTCTTTACAAAAAGGATTTTTAATCGATCACCAGTTTCCTGCATATCTCAATGATTCACCAGTGCTTTCTATAACGTAAGCTCTTTTGATGGTTATGATCTGTCTGATGTGGTGATAATCATGAGATAACCAGTTACACAGGAATAATTTTGCACTCATCGGTCCGAATTTTTGATGTTGATAAGCATTGTTCCATTGGGGATTCTCAAGATTTTTTAACCAGGTAATGCTTTTCTCTCTTTCTGACTTCCAATCTTCCAGTACTTGATTGTAGTCTTGTTCAGAATATGTGCGAGAAGTGACCCAGCCTACGGGATCAATTGGATTCAATGGTCGCGATGGATCATCTAAGGTAGATCTTACCCTTTCTCTGAAATCCTCTACCTCCTCATCCCTTAGATGGCAGATAACCTGTAGAAGAGACCATTTTTCTTCATCTTCAGTGAATTGATATTCTCTTTCAGGGGTGCCTTTTAAGAGGTTATAGATAATATCCTTATTTCTTTCGAGGTCTAAGATGATTTTATGTGCATCAAACATAATATGGTAATAATTTATTTGGCAAATATTTGACTCATATCCTTGAAGGACTTGAATTCGAGGGCATTATCGCTTGGGTCTTTAAAGAACATGGTCGCCTGTTCTCCTACCTGTCCTTCAAATCTTACATAAGGTTCAATTACAAAACGGATTCCTTTTGACTTTAAGTCAGAGGCCAGGTTATGAAAATCATCCCAATCCAGCACAACACCAAAGTGAGGAACCGGCACATCATGCCCATCTACAGGGTTATGGTGTAATGGTTCAGCCATTTCGGTGGGTGGCTTGTAATGGATTACAAATTGATGACCGAAAAAGTCAAAGTCTACCCAGTGATCACTGCTTCTACCTTCTTCACAACCAAGTGTGTCTCTATAAAATATACGAGCCTCTTCCAGATTTGATACCGGAACAGCAAGGTGAAATGGATTTATTTTATTCATGTGTAAATGGTGTTTTGTAAATGCTCAAAATCTTTTTTCCTTCTCCAGATTATGCTATCCAACAGATGAGGTTCAATTTAGATTTCATAAATCTACAATATTCTATGCCTCAAAACCTCAATTACTAAAATACTTAGGTTTTTACTTTCCTTTCTCTCATTGAGCTTGAAGGTTTCGGCATATAGTAATGATGACCCCAATGATACCAATGTAGATTTTAAGTATCCTCGTTATATGAATATAGAATTGTCGAGTGAAATTCTCTGCTAAGGAATATGCTTGACAATGTGGAGTGGGGATTTACTCCAGTTAAAGTGGTTGAACCCCTCAATAATGTGATGACTTACAGAAGCAGAACTCTTAAATTTATTTACAAGTTGACTGACAGTTTCAGAAGGTGTCATTTCATCTTCCGTAAATGAAAATGCTCTAACCTTTCCGGTATATTTTTCGATAGCAGAATTATAATTAAATGATGATCCCATTGGTTCTAATCGTCCTGTATTTACCAGATGACACCAATCTTTCATCGTCTGGATTCCTTCTCTTCCTGCGAATCCAAATTTTTGACCAGGGAAATATCCGATCAATTGTGATAAAGGGACAAAGAACTTGCCTGCAAATTTAAGCCAGTGCCTTCTTTTTCCGGGCCAATCTTTATAATAAGGAAGACTTGATCCAATCAATATAATGTGATTGATACAGTCCGAATATCTGGCTCCAAACATACAAGCAACTTGTCCACCAAGTGAATGACCACATAACTCAATTTGATTATAACTCTTATCATCAATGATACTATTTACGATTTCGTACAAATCATTTATCATGGCCTGGTAACCAATCTTATTCCTTCTATCAGCCCTTACGGTTGAGGTTCCCATGCCTCTGTAATCAAGAGTAATAACATCTTTTTCTTTTTCCTCTACAATACATCTGGCCAATCTCTTATAATAAGATCCCCTAACACCCATCGCAGGCAAAATGATGACCAATCCCGATTCAGAAATTCCATCGGAAAATAGCTTATAGGAAACCTTATGACCCTTATTAAATTTAAATAATACCTCTTCTTCGTAAGCCATGTTTATTTACTCTGGTTCAAGAGAAAACTTGAAATGATGATCATAGAACCACCAATCATCATTCTGGATGTGATTACCTCACCCAGGATCAGGTACCCCAATACAACAGCACTCACTACTTCAAGATACATAATTGCTGATGCCATATAAGCTTTTAGATATTTTAACCCCAGGAAGAAGAGATAAAAAACACCAAGTCCAACAACTATTGCATAGGTGCTACTGAGTACAAAGTCTGAATTGGTCATTAACGGGAACCCAATTACGAAAAACGGCAGAAATACGATTGCTCCTGCCAGATTCTGATAGAATATCATTTCAATTTGATTGAAACGGGAAACCCTGGATTTGAATATGATTACAGTAAGGGCATAGACGACAGCAGCCAGGAGTGCAGCTGTCATACCTACAAGGTCATCGTTCATAATTGAAAATGAACGATCAGAATAAGCAATGATCAATCCAGCAAATGAAGTGAATATCAATAATTTGTGAAGGGTGAGTACTTTTTCTTTAAGAAATATATATCCAAGGATCGCTGCAAAAATAGGATATGAATAAAACAATACCGTTGCGTTTGCTACGGACGTAAGCACGAATGCCAGAATATAAAGATATAGGCGTATGGCATTTAGTATTGAAGCAACCAACATGGATTGATAACCCGGTCTTAGGATACTTTGCTTCTTATAAAGTATCCAGCCTCCAAGCAATATTGTAGGGAGTCCCATTCTTACCCAAGCAATGGCCTTGGCATCCATTTCAATATATTTTATTAAAATTCCGGATGTTCCTGCAATTATTCCAGCAGCTACCAGTGATAAAAATGCTCTTTGTCTCATTAATGGTAGCTGAAGTAATTGTATAGATGTTTTAGATCTCTTGACATAGTTTCGACCAATGAGGTTGTTTTATGGAATAGTAATGCTTCCTCAAAGATTAAGTGGTGTATATTTGCATGTTGAAAACCCTAATATAAAAAGGAATGCGAAAAATCCTGGTAGCAGTGTTCAGCTGCTTTCTATTATTTAATCTCTCTAGTCAGGATATCATTGACCGTTTGGACATATTTATCGATTGTCAATTTGGTTGCGACTTCACCTATATCAGGCAAAATATAGAATTCGTCAATTTCATGCAAGATCGATTCCAGGCAGATGTATTTGTTCAAGCTACAAGGTTGAGAACGGGATCAGGTGGAAGAGAAATCCAGTTGGTTTTCAGTGGAAACGACCAATTTGCCGGGATGCAAGATACGATAACGTATCAGTTGATTCCAGAGGCAACAGATGCCATTGAAAGAGAAGCTCTGGTCAGGAATGTGAAACGTGGATTACTACCATATTTATTAGAAACACAACTGGCTGAAAACATCACGTTTGAAATTGAGGGAGTTGAAAAGGAAGAAGAAAAAATAGTAGAAGATCCCTGGAATTTTTGGGTTTTCAATATTGGAGGAAATGCCAATCTTGAAGGGGAGGCTCAATTTAATAGTGCCTCATTTTCTACAAGATTTTCAGCATCGAGGGTAACTGATGCCAGTAAGATTTCTGTCTTTGCAAGATACAATTATGAAGAGGGGAATTTTGATTTAGGGGATGGAGAAGAGTTCAAATCGATTATTGAAAGATACTTTGCCAATATGAGATATGTACTCAGTATAAATGATCATTGGTCAGCAGGATTTAATGCAAATGTTGGTTCTTCAACATTTGGTAATACAGATATTGAAGGTTCTTTCAGACCTGCAATAGAATTTAATGTTTATCCCTATGAGGATGCTGCAACCAGAAGGCTTTCATTCAACTACAGCATAGGCCCGGAGTATAAAGACTATACGGACACCACACTTTTTGATAAGTTAGAAGAAACAATAGTAAGACATCGGATAGATATTGAATTTTCTCAGACTCAAAAATGGGGAGAATTAGAGATTGATGCAGGAGTGAGTCAATATCTTCACGATCCGAGTTTATACTCTATGTTCATTAATCCAAACCTTGAATGGATCATTACAAGAGGTTTAAGACTCAACATAGGAGGAGTGATTTCATTTGTAGGAGATAGGATTAACATTGCCAAAGCTGACCTCTCTGATGAAGAGATTTTGTTGCAAGTCAGGCAATTGGATACAGATTACAGATACTTTACTTATGTTGGCTTCAATTACCGATTTGGATCAAAGTATAATAACTATGTAAACCCAAGGTTTTAACTATTTCTATCTAATTCCATCAATTTTCATCTGTTTTCAATTTTTGGGTTAGATTTTGCATATGATTTAAGAAGTAATAACTTCATAGATCATAAAGCGATACTAATATGACCGATATTGAAATTGCACAACGGGTTCAGTTACAACATATATATGCAATTGCAGGAAAACTGGGAGTAAATACAGACGATATTGAAACCTACGGAAAGTATAAGGCCAAGCTTCCATTAAACCTGATTGATAAAAAGAAAGCATCTAAGAGCAAGCTTATTTTAGTCTCAGCAATGTCACCCACACCTTCAGGAGAAGGAAAGACCACCATTTCAATTGGGCTTTCTGAGGGATTGAATAAGATTGGGAAAAAATCGACAGTAGTATTAAGAGAACCTTCCCTGGGGCCTGTATTTGGAATCAAAGGGGGAGCCGCTGGAGGAGGTTATTCACAAGTGCTTCCAATGGAGGATATCAACCTCCATTTCACAGGAGACTTTTCAGCTATAGAAAAAGCACATAATTTATTGGCTGCAGTCATTGATAATAATATTCAAAGTAAGAAAAATTCATTAGGTATTGATCCAAGGACGATTACCTGGAAGCGAGTCATGGATATGAATGACCGGGCTTTGAGAAATATTATTGTTGGTCTGGGAGGTACCAGTTCAGGCGTTCCCAGGGAGACAGGTTTTGATATTACAGCGGCATCCGAAATCATGGCAATATTATGTCTGTCAGAAGATAGAGCTGACCTTATAAAGAGGTTAGGGAATATATTCATAGGGTATACCATGGATAGAAAACCCATCTATGCAAGAGACCTGAAAGCTCCGGGAGCAATGGCAGCGTTATTGAAAGACGCCATCAAGCCTAACCTTGTCCAGACCATTGAAGGAAATCCCGCCATAATTCACGGAGGCCCTTTTGCCAATATTGCTCAAGGAACCAATTCTGTGATTGCAACAAGAATGGGGATGTCGCTTTCTGATTATACTGTCACTGAAGCGGGATTTGGAGCTGATCTGGGGGCAGAAAAATTTCTTGATATTAAGTGCCAAAGTGCCGGGATAAGCCCTAAAGTTGTTGTGCTTACTGCAACCATTCGAGCCTTGAAATATCATGGTGGAGTGCCACTCGATCAATTGAAAGAACCTAATCCGGAAGCAGTAGAACAAGGACTTCCTAATCTGGAAAAGCACCTTGAGAATATCCGAAAATTTGGAATTACTCCGGTTATAGCAATTAATAAGTTTGTCTCGGATACTGATGAAGAAGTTGAAGTTATCAGATTATTTGCTGAAAAGTCAGGGACCAAATGTGCTGTTGCCGAAGTATGGGCCAAAGGAGGAGAGGGTGCCATCGAATTGGCTCAAAGGGTAGTGGAAGAAATTGAGAATAATGAAGTTAACTTTAAACCTATTTATCAATGGGATGCTCCAGTTAAGGACAA
The DNA here is from genome assembly GCA_013002995.1 of Saprospiraceae bacterium. Taxonomy (GTDB): domain Bacteria; phylum Bacteroidota; class Bacteroidia; order Chitinophagales; family Saprospiraceae; genus JABDLO01. The sequence continues at coordinate 7,744 of JABDLO010000222.1, forward strand.
AATTGAGTTGGTTGCCAGGGAGATATATGGTGCTGAGGGAGTAGATTATGATGCTCAAGCCAAAAGAGACCTCAGAAAAATTTCAGCATTGAATCTTGATCATCTTCCTGTATGTATTGCCAAAACACAAAAGTCACTTTCAGACAATGCCAGGCTGCTTGGAAGACCTTCAGGTTTTATAATAACAGTACGCGAAATTGAGATCGCTGCCGGGGCAGGATTTTTAGTTCCTATTACCGGTAACATCGTAAGAATGCCCGGTCTCCCTGCTAGTCCGGCCAGTGAAAATATTACCATTGATAATGAGGGCAATATCATTGGCCTGTCTTAATTTCAATAATCCTCTAGGTAAATAAAACATGATGAGTATCATATAGAATTATGATAAAGTTAATCTTTGTATGCCTTTTTCATTATGCCAAATGATTTATCTTGCCGGCTTAAATGAAAATACATCTTAATTAAAAAAGCTATTCATTATGTCGTTTAATTTAAAACAATACGGTATTGACGTAAAAAATATTTACAGAAATACCAGCGTACCTGCTCTTTATGAAATCGGTTTAAGACAGGAAAAAGGTACTGCTATCTCTGATGTCGGAGCCCTGATGGTTTATTCAGGAGTTAAGACAGGAAGAAGCCCTAAGGATAAAAGAGTTGTAAGAAGTCCTGAATCTGAAAATAATATCGATTGGGGTGAAATCAATATAGATCTTGATAAGCATATTTTTGATATCAATAGAGAACGTGCAATTGATTATCTGAATACAAGAGAGAGGGTTTATGTAGTAGATGCCTTTGCTGGATGGGATCCTAAATACAGGCTTAAAGTTAGGATCGTTTGTACTAGAGCTTATCACTCTCTTTTCATGCAGAATATGTTGATCATGCCTACTCCAGAGGAGTTAGCTGATTTTGGAGAGCCTGATTATGTAATCTTCAATGGTGGTGCTTTTCCTGCCAACAGACACACTGATAAAATGACTTCCAAGACCTCAATTGATGTGTGCCTGGAAGATAAAGAGATTGTTATTCTTGGTACAGAGTACGCAGGGGAAATGAAAAAAGGTATTTTCTCAATTATGAATTATCTGATGCCTCTTCAGGATGTACTTCCTATGCACTGTAGTGCAAATGTAGATGTAGATGGAAATGTTTCCTTGTTATTCGGACTATCTGGAACCGGCAAAACCACATTGAGTGCAGATCCTAAAAGAAATCTTATAGGTGATGATGAACATTGCTGGACTGATGATGGAGTATTTAATATTGAAGGTGGATGTTATGCTAAGGCGATCGATCTATCTCCTGAAAATGAGCCTGATATCTACAATGCCATCAGATTTGGAACTGTACTGGAGAATGTTGTATATGATAAAGAAACCAGAGCTGTTGATTACAGTGATGTATCCATTACACAGAATACAAGAGCTTCTTATCCTATTGATTTCATCGATAAGGTACAGATTCCTTGTGTTGCAGGACATGCCAATAATATCATCTTCCTGACATGTGATGCATTCGGTGTTTTGCCTCCGGTAAGTAAATTGACTCCCGAGCAGGCCAGTTACCACTTCATTTCAGGATACACTGCTAAAGTAGCAGGTACTGAGATGGGAGTTACTGAACCTCAGGCTACATTCTCATCTAACTTTGGAGCAGCATTTATGATGTGGCACCCAAATAAGTATGCCGAGTTGTTGGCAGATAAAATGAAGAAGCATGGAGCCAATGCATGGTTGGTTAACACTGGATGGACAGGTGGAGCTCACGGTGTCGGAAGCAGGATAAAACTTAGATATACAAGGGCGATGATTGATGCCATCCATGATGGATCTCTTGAAAACGTTGATTATCATACTGATAGGAGGTTTGGATTTGCAGTACCTACTTCGTGTCCTAATGTTCCTGACGATGTATTGTTACCTAAAAATACCTGGGAAGACAAGGAAGGGTATGATGTGGTAAAAGAAAAGCTTGTGAAATTATTCCAGGACAACTTTAAGCAGTTTGAAGCTGGAGTAAATGAAGAGATCAAAGCAGCAGGACCTAAATAAGATACCTAAATAGTTGATCCAAGATAAAGGTCACCTTCATGAAAATGGAGGTGGCTTTTTTGTTATTGGATATCCGACTCTCTTGGACGTCAGATATTAGTTTGAAGCCTGCCTGTTCGTCAGACAGGATCGGAATCCTACCAGATGGTAGGCAGGCTTTCAAACAGCCATTAAAAACTGAAAAGCCACCAACAAGATTATTGAAGGTGGCTTCATTAATATTATTTCTAAGATATTATTATAAGACCTTAACAGATTCAATATAATCACCTTGTTCTATGATGTTGACTACATCCTGATCATCCTGGCTCTTTACCTTTCCGAATACACTATGATTGCCATCCAACCAAGGTGTCTCGACATGAGTGATGAAAAATTGAGAGCCATTGGTTCCTGGTCCGGCATTGGCCATTGATAATACCCCCGGGCTGTCGTGCTTCAAGTCTGGATGGAATTCATCTTCAAATCTATAACCAGGACCACCTCTGCCTGTTCCATCAGGACATCCACCCTGGATCATGAAATCATTGATCACCCTGTGAAATAGGAGATTATCGTAATACCCATTCTTAGCTAAACCGAGAAAATTTGCAGCGGTCTTGGGTGTTTTGGAGGCATAAATTGTTAAGTTGATGTCTCCTTTATTCGTAGAAATACAGACATCAACATCATTTTCAAACTTTGCGTTTTGAATGGCTTCCACCATATCTTGCGCATCAATTTTATCTTTTGCTGACATAATTAATTATTTACAATAAACTTTTAAATCGTGGTCTCTTAGGTGTAATATCACCATATTTTTCCTTCTTGGCTGCTTCATATGCTGAGAAGTTACCTTCAAAGAATACAACTTCTCCTTCATCTTCAAATGCAAGTATATGAGTCGCCAATCTATCAATAAACCACCTGTCGTGCGATATAACAAGTACACATCCGGCAAAGTTCTCAATGGCCGACTCTAATGCCCTCAAAGTGTTCACATCGATATCATTGGTAGGCTCATCCAGAAGTACAACATTTCCACCTTCTTTTAAGGTGATGGCAAGGTGTAGCCTGTTGCGTTCTCCACCGGATAAGACTCCTACTTTCTTCTGTTGATCACCACCGGTAAAATTAAACTTACTGATATAAGCCCTCACATTTACTTCTTGATTACCTACTCGTATAAATTCATTACCCTGGCCTACCACTTCATATATGGTTTTATCAGGTACTAGGTCTTTGTGGGATTGGTCTACATAAGCCAGTTGAACAGTATCTCCAACAGTAACAGTTCCAGAGTCTGGTTGGTCTTCTCCCATGATCATTCTGAACAGGGTAGACTTTCCGACACCATTAGGCCCGATGATACCCACAATTGCATTTTTAGGAATAGACAAGTTAAGATTGTCGATCAATAAGCGCTTGTCGAATCCTTTAGATAAATCCTGAATGTTAATCACATTTTCCCCCAATCTTGGGCCTGGTGGTATAAAGAGTTCAAGTTTTGCCTCACGCTCTTTTACTTCCGCATTGCTCAAAGCATCATATGAATTTAGCCTTGCTTTTCCTTTGGCCTGCTTGGCTTTTGGATTCATGCGTACCCATTCCAGCTCTTGTTTTAGCATCTTCTGACGCTTGGATTCTGCCTTTTCCTCCTGTGCCAACCGCTTTGCTTTCTGGTCCAGCCAGGAACTATAATTTCCTTCCCAGGGTATGCCTTCTCCTCTGTCCAATTCCAGGATCCAACCTGCAACATTATCAAGGAAATATCGATCGTGAGTTACTGCTATAACTGTTCCTGGAAAGGATCCCAGGTATTGCTCAAGCCAATGTACACTCTCAGCATCAAGATGGTTGGTAGGCTCATCAAGGAGTAGTATATCTGGTTTACTCAATAATAAACGACACAATGCAACCCTTCTGCGTTCTCCACCAGATAGGACAGCGATACTGGCATCATCCGGCGGGCATCTAAGTGCTTCCATTGCCATTTCCAGTGTATGGTCTAAATCCCATGCATTTAGGTGATCCATTTGTTCCAATAATTCTCCTTGCTCTTCAATGACTTTCATCATCTCATCTTCATCCATCGGCTCCGCAAGCTTTGCAGAAACTGCTTCATATTCATTAACGACATCAACAATGTGCTGTACGCCTTCCTGAACGGTTTCTTTCACCGTTTTCGATTCATCCAGTTCTGGTTCCTGTGCCAGGTACCCGATTTTATACTCTTTATCAAAGTGTACACGTCCCTCAAAGTTCTGGTCGATGCCTGCTATGATTTTCAGCAGGCTTGATTTCCCGGAGCCATTAAGACCAAGCACTCCAATCTTGGCACCATAAAAGAATGAGAGCCATATGTTTTTTAATACTTGCTTGCTAGGAGGAAAAGTCTTACTGACTCCTTCCATTGCAAAGATTACTTTATTGTCAGCCATTGAATAGATATTGTTGTGGGTGCAAATTTAAACAAGTTTGTGAGTGTCAAATGATGTTAAAAGAAGAATATGAATAACTTTGAAATAACATCCAACTAAATCTCTGAATCTGTGAAGCATTCCTTATTAATCTGTCTTGTCCTTGTGCTCATTAGTTGCAAATCAAAAGAAGCTATAAAGAATAATGAAATGATGCCTATTCCAACCTTTGTTTATCCACTTTCAACAGTGGGTAACGCTGATTGGAAGGTAGACAATGGGGTGATTTCCTGTGATAAAGGTGAAGGTTTTTTTCAGACCACTAATAACTTCCAGCATTTTGATTTATCAGTTGATTTTAAACCGGAAGGAGACATCAATTCCGGCATATTTTTGGGCTGTCAAGGAAGAGAACTGTCCGCTACTGGTTGTTATGAAGTGAATATTTGGGACAATCACCCTAACCAGGATTTCAGGACTGGGTCCATAGTAACCAGGGCTAAACCAATATCTAAAGTTGATTCTAAAGGGAAGTGGAATAATTATATGATACGAGTACGACCGGGAAATATAAGTGTCATGTTAAATGGTACTCCGACGGCTTTTTTAAAAGTTGATTCTGAAATAACCTCATCTCCGATTGCTTTCCAGAAATTTGGGAAGGGTAAAATATCATTTAAAAACTTTAAGATTGAGAGACGTTGAATGCAATTTAGTCGATTCAATTAGCTGAATTCATTTAGAATTTCCATCTTTATATTTCATAAAGAAATATCATGAAACGATAATATTGAAGAGCGAAGCGGTTCCATGAGTGCAGATGTTTTTCTGCATTTTACATCGCAAAAAAATAATAATCGAATGAAAAAGACTAAAATCATAGGATGGGTAGCATTAGCGGCATTAATCATCATCCAATTCTTCAGAATTGATAAAACCAACCCTGAATATGACATAAACAATGACTTCATAACCATACATCAACCACCTGAAGATGTAAAGTTGATGTTGAAGGAGGCTTGTTATGATTGTCATTCCAATGAATCAAGATATCCTTGGTATACCAATATTGCTCCCATTTCATTCTGGGTTAAGGGACACATAGACAATGGCAGAAAACATCTAAACTTTTCAGATTGGGGTACCTTTTCTGATAAAAAGAAAGATCACAAAATTGATGAAACCATTGAGTATGTAGGAGAAGGTTGGATGCCCATCGGTAGTTATAAAATTGCACACAGTTCAGCGAGACTAACAGATGAGCAAAGGCAGAGGATGGTGGCTTACTTTACTTCTCTTCAGTAGATGGAAGTTGAAGGCAGAGCCTTCTTATGTCGGATTTCCAATAAATTAGAACGTGTGATTTAAGGGCGAAGGCGGAGCCTTCTTGCGTCAGTATTATATTTTACTCACAATATATTTTATGGAGTCGAAAGCAGAGACTTCTTATGTCGATAAGTTGGAAAAATCCGTGTAATCCGTGTAATCGCTGCCGAAGGCAGGCCTAAAAATCAGTGATCCTTCTTCAATAAATGTGGATACTTAACCTGGAATCTTTTTAACCTTGGTATAGATACTGACCTTACGTAGGGCTGATTAGGATTTCTTTTTTCATAATCCTGGTGATAGTCTTCAGCCTTATAAAACTTGGTTAATGGTTCAAGTGTAGTCGTAATGGGACCATCAAATGCTTTTTCTTCCCTTAACTTAGCTATGTAAGCCTCGGCTGCCATTTTTTCTTCATCATTTTTATAGAAGATGGTGGAGCGATATTGTCTGCCTGCATCCGGTCCCTGGCGATTGAGGGTTGTAGGGTCGTGAGACCCGAAGAATACTTCAAGCAATGTATTGTATGAAACTATATCAGGATCGTAATACACTTCTACGGCCTCAGCATGATCGGTTCTACCTGCACTGACATCACTGTAATTGGCACTATCAGCCGTACCACCGGCATATCCGCTGATTGCTTCAGCGACACCTTCAACTGATTCATAAACAGCTTCTACACACCAGAAACAACCGCTGGCAAATACAGATTTTTCATATTTTTCATTCTGAAGGTCGACATATTTTACCTCCATTTCTGGAAGAGTGATTTCCTTGGTCTGGTTGCAATCGGCTATAAATAGGCTTAAAAGAGATATAATATAGATTTTCATAATCATAACTTATAAACTTATATTCTTGAATTGTAAAAATAACAGTAAGTCATGTAAGAAGTTGTCGGCAAGCGGATTAATTATTTCTTAAAGGGATTTGGGAGTCCCTTAAGGTAGTGAGATTCCTAAGCCTGTTAAGGATTGGTAAGCTCACGGTTAATAATTGATGGAATTGATTTGGTGCGGTTTTGTTGATGCAGTCAGATCTCTATAATTCGGGGACTGAAGCCCCCGTTCCGGAATTTTGAATTAGGGATTCGGGCTTGCCAATCTTTTCGCTTCTCTTCAAGCTTGGGAATCCCTTAAGGTAGTCCCCTTTCCTGAATTTTAAAGTAGGGATTCGGGCTTACCAATCTTTTCGCTCCGCTTCGAGCTTGGGAATCCCATAAGGTAGCCCCCGATCCATAAAAAAAAGGGCCATCCCGTGAAATGGCCCTATAATAACGGTTCTGGATAGTTTAAAAATTCATTCTAACGTATGGATATCAATCCACCTAGCGACCGTTATATAATGAATAGTAAGCGAAAAGTTAAATCTCATTATCTTGGGTACACACAAATTAAAGCATACTTATGATAATTTTTTATAATGTATAAGTCTTTCTGTATAAATTGGTCGTATACCCTTATTGATACTCAGGGGATACCCTGACGTTTTAATAGCTGACTTCGGAATCTCGTTAAACGATGACTTCCCGGACTTTTAATATCTTATCAATTGCCTCTGCAGATTGTCGATAATCCAAGGTCTGTTGTCCATCTGACAAAGCTTTCTGAGGGCAGCTGTGTACTTCCATGATGATACCATCTGCGCCTGCTGCCACACTCGCAAATGCGATTGAATCAACATATTTTCTAACGCCTATTCCATGAGAAGGATCTGCTACTACTGGGAGGTGAGACCGATCTTTAAGAATGGTGATCGCATTGATATCCATGGTATTTCGGTAAGCACTTTCAAATGATCTAATGCCACGCTCACACAATATGATATCCTCATTTCCATTGGAGAAAATATATTCCGCAGATTGAAGCAATTCTTCAATCGTACCTGAAATTCCTCGCTTTAAGAGAACTGGTTTATCTACTTTTCCCAGTTCATCTAGTAAATTGAAGTTCTGGCTATTCCTTGCTCCAACCTGGAAGATATCTACGTAATCGTACATTTCTTTGATCTGAGATACTTGCATGACCTCGGTGATAATTTTAATGCCTTCTGCACTGGCTATATCATGCCATAATTTCAATCCTTCAATTCCCAGCCCTCGAAAGCTGTAAGGAGAACTCCGTGGTTTATAAACACCGCCTCTCATGATGGAAATGTTGCTTTTCTTTAAATGGTCAATTGTGCTCTTGATCTGATCTTCATTTTCAATAGAACAGGGACCTGCCATAATCTGAAAATTACCATTTCCGATTTTTAAATCTCCTCCTATGGTGATCTCTGATTTCCCTACTTTCCATTTGCCTGACACCAGTTTATAAGGATCACTGACCTTGTGAATGTCTTTTACACCTGACAGATGCCCAATTGATCTAAGGTCAATTGATTTTTTTCCGATACAGACAAAATAACGACCGTATTGAGTGGTCACCTCATTATGAGTAAATCCTAATGTTTCAATTGAAGATTTTATGGTGCTTTCTGATTCTTCAGAAATATTGTTTTCTAAGTGAATGATCATGGACGGATACTTTTTACAAAATTGTTTATTCGGTCTGACATAGGTTTTTCTGAATTAAGTGCTCTGATAAATGCACTTCCTACAATTGCCCCATTGCTATAATTACATGCAATATTAAATGTGTTATTGTTGTGGATTCCAAATCCTATCAGAGTAGGAGAGGAAAGTTTCATGTTTTTAATGCGAGAAAAGTAAGCTTTCTGCTGTTCTGATATATCTTCACTCTTTCCTGTAATACTAGACTGTGAAACGACATAAATGAAAGCAGAACTCAAACGATCTGCCTGATGGATTCTGTCTTCTGATGTCATTGGAGATATCAGAAAACTGATCGATAAGTTGTATTTTTCAAATAGTTGCACATATTCTTTTTCATATATGGGCATGGGTAGATCAGGAATGATCATACCATTTATTCCGGCTGAAGAGGCTTCTTTAAGGAATTTTTCTACCCCATATTGGAGCAATTGGTTGTAATAACCCATAGCAATGATGGGTACCTGTGTCTTTGACCTTGCCACTTCAACCTGAGAAAATAACAATGATAAATTCATCCCGTTCTTCAAGGCAGTTTCACTACTCTGTTGAATGGTAAGCCCATCAGCAAGAGGATCTGAGTAGGGCATTCCTAATTCTATAAGGTCAACACCTGCATCACTTAACCCACATATGATATCAGTGGTATCATTTAAAGAAGGATATCCAGCAGTGAAATACACATTAAGGATATTGGATCCTTTTTTTATAATCGTGTCCCTAATAACATTGGTTGACATGCTAGTTAGCTTTTGCATTCATATAATTTATAAATGTATTTAAATCTTTATCCCCACGACCTGAAAGGCTTACAACGACCTGGTCGGTGGATTTAAGATCCATTCTACCCAGTATGGCAAGTGCGTGAGCAGTCTCGAGGGCAGGTATTATACCTTCCTCTTTACACAATTCCATAACAGCAGTCATCGCTTCATCGTCCGTTGCTGCATACACCTTAGCTCTACCACTCTTGATTAGATGTGCATGCATAGGGCCTATTCCGGGATAATCTAGTCCCGCAGATAGTGAATACGGTTCTACAATCTGTCCTTCATCAGTCTGCATCAGTAATGTTCTGCAACCATGTATGATTCCTTCAGAACCTAGTATAGAAGTTGCAGCAGAGTGTCCTGAATTGATTCCTTTTCCGGCAGCTTCTGCTAGCACGAGTTTAACATCTTGATTATCAAGGAAATGATAGAATGCACCTGCAGCATTGCTTCCGCCACCAACACAAGCCACAATATAGTCCGGATAAGGTGATCCTGTCTTTTCTTCCATCTGTTTCATGATCTCTTCAGAAACTACTGATTGGAATCGCGTAACCATATCTGGGTATGGATGAGGTCCGATGGCTGACCCTATGATATAATGTGTGTTTTCAGCGTGATTGATCCAATCTCTGATGGCTTCATTGGTTGCATCTTTCAATGTTTTCGAGCCACTTGTTGCTGGTTCTACTGTTGCACCAAGCATTTTCATTCTTAATACATTAGGAGCTTGTCGTGCAATATCTACCTCTCCCATATATACCACACACTCAATACCCATTAATGCACATACAGTAGCAGTTGCCACACCATGCTGACCGGCACCTGTTTCGGCTATGATTCTCTTTTTACCGAGTTTTTTAGCAAGTAAAATCTGGCCAATGGTATTATTAATCTTATGTGCTCCGGTATGATTGAGATCTTCTCTCTTAAGGTATATATTGGCTCCGTATTTAGCTGAGAGATTTTTAGCAAGGTAAAGAGGTGATGGTCTTCCTACATAATCTCTGAGTAAATCATCGAACTCCCTTTGAAATGAAGGTTCATTCATGATGTTGAGATAGACTTCCTGTAATTCAGCCACATTTGCATGAAGCATTTCAGGAATGAATGCTCCGCCAAATTCTCCATAAAATCCATCCTCAGTGGGGTGGTAAGATGTGATGATCTTTTCCATAATATTTTTAAGTATTATTCAGGTTGGTATTATATAATTCTTGATACTTGCGTACAAATTGGGTAATCAGTTTTGGGTCTTTTCTTCCCGGCTCAACCTCAAATTTACTATTGATATCAACCCCATGGAATTGCCGGTGGTTTACTTGATATAAAGATGGGCAATCTTCAGGACCGATACCTCCCGCAAGTAAGAAAGGAGTGGAACCCTGATAATGTTGTAATAATTCCCACTTGAATTTGAGCCCTGAGCCTCCATATTGAGGTGTCTTTGTATCAAATAAAAAAAGTGCGGCATCTTCATAATCTGCGATATTTCTAAAATCGTCACTTCCATTGACAGAAAAGACTTTTATAACATCCCGGATTTTTGAGACCTCATACACATATTGAGGTGATTCATTGCCGTGAAGCTGAACATAATCCAGTTGATGCTCCTCTATCTTTTCCTTAACGACCTCAATTTCCTCATTGACAAAAACACCGACGTATTTAATCTGAGTGGTATCTGAAGGCATATGCAAAGGAGCCTTGAGGTATCTGCTGGAAGGAGCATAAAAGTTAAAGCCAATCATGTCGATGGGCAACTTTACCATTTGGTCGAGGTTATCCTGATATTTTATGCCGCAGACTTTAATCTTCACTATGCTTCTACCTTTAAGGAATCAATTAATGATTTGCAAGCTTTGCCCGGGTCAGCGTGTAACATAAATTGTTCTCCAATGAGGAATCCATTGTATCCTACAGTTTTAAGCTTGACAATATCATCGATATTTTTGATCCCACTTTCAGAGATCTTAACCATGTCCTCGGGTAGTTGATCGTATAATCGTACTGAAAAATCTATATCAGTAACAAAGTTTTTCAGGTCTCTGTTATTGACTCCAATTAAATCTACATGATCTGAAATTTTATCTAACTGCTCCTCGGAGTGCAGTTCCATCAGGACTTCAAGGTTGAGGTCCTTGGCATATTTAGATAGTAATTCAACTTCTTGCTTAGTGAGAATCTCAGCAATTAAAAGAATGGCATCAGCACCTATACTCCTTGCTTCAGTGATCTGGTAAGGATCTATAATGAAGTCTTTTCTTAATATGGGGCAAAAATTATAGGTCCTTGCAGTGTTGAGGTCTTTATTACTACCTCCAAAAAAATGATTGTCCGTAAGTACAGAAAGTGCAGACGCACCAGCCTGCATGTATCCAAGGGTAACGGATTCTACATCAGCATATAAGTTGATCTCAGGTTTAGAAGGAGACCGTCTTTTAAATTCAGCAATGATCCCTGACTTATCTTCTCGCAGGATGTATTCTGATAAAGAAACCGTCTTGCTTTTATAATATATGGATTGTTCAAGAAGTCGAATGGGGTAGAGTTCCTTATTCTTTTCTACTTCCTTTTTTTTATGAGCTACTATTTTATCAAGTATGTGCATTTCTTATTGAGTTGATATTAATGTTGATAATGCATTGAATGCCTTACCGGAATGAATGGATTCCCTGGCTTCTGATACACAATCTCCAATGGGTTTATTGAAGTCGAAACATTGAATGGCCAGGGCAGAATTAGCAACAACAACATCAGTTTGGGCTTGCGTCCCTTCACCTTTGATTACTTTTTTGAAAATCTTAGCTGCTGAATCAACAGTGTCTCCACCATAAATCTCATTAGGATTAAGCTGCCTCATATTGAAATAAGAAGGAGTTACCAATAGATCTTCATGGCTTTTGATCAATTTAACCGCACCGGTAAGGGATACTTCATCATATCCATCCACTGAGTGAACAATGGTATAGTTCTTTTCAAGATTCTCATGCAAGTACTGGTATAGTCTTGCCAGCTTGAGATTGAAGACGCCCACCAATTGTTGTTTAGGTTCTGCTGGATTGACCAATGGACCAAGCATATTGAAGAACGTCTTTACTCCCAATTGTCTTCGTATCGGACCGACTCCTTTCAGTGCAGGATGAAATAATGGTGCATGAAGAAAACAAATATTGGCAGCATCTATCTGCCTTTTGAGCGCATCGACATCATTGGTAAATTTATAACCCATGTGTTCTAGGACATTGGAAGATCCACAAGCAGATGAAACTCCATAGTTGCCGTGTTTGGTCACCTGATAACCTGCTCCGGCTACTACAAAAGATGACAATGTGGAAATATTGAATGTGTTTTTTCCATCTCCACCGGTACCACAAAGATCAATAGTCTCTCTTCCTTCCATATCTACCTTACGGCAAAGGTCTAATAAAGCAGTCCTGAAGCCGTCTAGTTCATCAACTGAGATGCTTCTCATCAAGTATACGCTGATAAATGCAGCTATCTGAGCTTCATTGTATCGATCTTGTGAAATATTGGTAAGCACCTCTCTGGCAGTGTCTCTATCTAGTTTTTTATGCTCGAATAATTGATTGAGTATGTCCTTCATTAGAGTATTCTAGGTAATGTTTAAAAAATTATTGATCATGGTTTTACCATCAGGTGTCATGATGGATTCAGGGTGGAATTGAACTCCATATACCTGAAGATCCTTATGCTGTATGGCCATAATTTCACCTGTAGAGTCTTCAGCAGTTATTTCGAGGCAATCTGGCATTGACTCAGGAACGATTACCCAACTGTGATATCTTCCGGCTTCAAATTCTTTGTCAATGTTGCCAAATATTGGTGTAGGATTATCAGTCTGAATCATTGTTGTGCTTATTCCATGAAAGACCCTATCCAGGTTTTTTAATTTCCCTCCATAAACCTCTCCGATGGCTTGTAGTCCCAGGCACACACCGAGTATGATTTTCTTGTCACCATATTGTCGGATGATTTCCTTGAGGTCACCCGCTTCATCAGGAATACCGGGTCCCGGTGAAAGAATGAGGTGTGTGTATTCTTCAGGTTTACCATCAGGAATCTCATCATTTCTAAGCACATCTACTTCATATCCGAGAATTTCCTCAACGATGTGTACAAGATTATATGTGAAAGAATCGTAATTGTCAATTACCAATATTTTCTTTTGATCGTTCATTTTCCTATATATTCTCCGCTCTGATCAGTGCCTGCTTGAGGGCTTGTAATTTATTGTTTACTTCCTGTAACTCTTTTTCTTCGTCGCTATCCATTACGATACCTGCTCCAGCCTGACAATGAAGTGAACCTGCAATACTCAGAAAAGAGCGAATCATGATGGCATGATTTAGATTTCCATTAAAATTGACAAATCCTATACCACCTCCATAAAAAGATCGTCTCGTAGGCTCCCAGTCATCAATCAATTCCATGGCCCTAAATTTTGGTGCCCCACTTAGTGTGCCCGCAGGAAAGGTATCACCGAATACCTGCCAGGAGCTGACTCCTTCTTTAAGTTTTCCTTTTACTACAGACACCAGGTGTATAACATGGCTGAAATACTGTACTTCCTTGTATTTATCTACAGCTACTTCGACTGTGTTTTTACTTAGATCGTTTCTTGCCAGATCCACCAGCATGATGTGCTCTGCGTTTTCTTTAGGGTCTGCGAGTAGTTTTTGAGATATTTCAAGATCCTCTGTGATATTCCCGGTCCTTTTAAATGTACCGGCAATTGGATGTATTTCTGCAATACGTTCTTTTACTACCATTTGTGCTTCAGGTGAAGACCCGAAGATCTTGAAAGTCCCATAGTCATAATAAAAGAGATAAGGACTAGGGTTGATGGCTCTCAATGCTCTGTATACATTGAATTCATCACCTCTGAATGAATGTGTAAACCTTCTGGAAGGAACCACCTGGAATATATCCCCTCGCTTACAATGAGACTTGGCTCTGGTTACAATGTCTTTAAACTCCTGGTCAACCATATTGGATGTTTCAGAGCCATCCAACTTAAATGAATAGGTCTGATGATCTTGCTTAAAGATGATATCCTGGATGGATTCCATGTTGGACTCCTGTCCATCAGGTATATTCTCTATGATGTATAAGTCATCATAAAAATGATCGAATACAATCGTATATCTGAAGAAATCATACCTCACCTCAGGTATCCCATAACCAGGCTTCTGGTCATCAAATACAATGGTCTCAAATTGCTGAACAGCATCGAATGTCGTATACCCAAATATTCCACCATACTTCATGCATATGTCATCCCCTTCAACATCAAATGCGTTGAAGTACTGTTCCAATGAGGAGATGAGACCATTTTCTTTATTAAGGCCTCCGTTGTTTATCCCCTCAGTGATTATGGTTCCATTTTGAAACTTGAATGTTGATATGGGATCAAAACAAATGAATGATAGGGAATCTTCCTTGGAAGAATAATCAGAACTTTCAAGTAATAATATCTCCGGATACACTTCCCTGATCTTAAGAAACAAGCTGACCGGTGTGATTAGGTCACCCAACAATCTCTTGCTTATACTTTTAACCTTCATAATCTGTTGTTAGTCTTGTTTAATAGAAAAAGGCTTGTCGGAACCGACAAGCCTTTTTCTTTAATTCATACAAATGAAGGGCTTAGATTCCAACTGTGAAATCCCGCTTAAGCCACCACCAATTTGTATTTCTAAAAACCATTGTTACTAATTCTGTCGCTAAGAAAAAGCTTTTTTCTCATTTTTTAACAATAGGTGCCAAAAAATATTCCAAATTCATAATTCAGTTGTTAGAAGTTTTCAACTTTGAATTAATATCAGGTACAGTACTTAGATAAGCGGGTAACCAAAAAAAACATCAATATCACCCTCCAGGAATGGTATCCTTCTTCTCTTTTTTCTTCGCTGAAAGCGGTTTCCACTTCTCCAATTTTTTCTTGATGTCTTCAATTTCTTTTCCTGCTTTTTCTTTTAGGATGTCTATGGGTTCAGTAGCAATAGAATCCAGTCCGGTCTTATTTAATAAGGAGTCAATTGCTTGATTTTGTTTTTTATCTATGATTTTACTTAATGAATCCTTTGCTGCATCTACTTTTTTATCTATGACTTTGGTTATACTGTCCTGAATATCTTTCTTAATGACATTAATGGTGTCTTTAATTGTGCCTTTAGTAGAATCAATTTGTGAATTTATTTTATCCTCTATTTCCTTCACCTTATCTTTTAATTGGTCTTCAGCCATTTCATCCAATCGCTTTTCTGTACTCCCCAGGGGTGTTATCTTAAATGATGGATTCTGAATGTTTCCATTCATGTTGATATTTAGCAACAAATAGTCCCCTTGAGAAATATCCATTCCAAGCCTGGTAGCTTGTTTTTCTATTTCGGAGAGGCCATATTCAAGAGTACCACTGATAACATTCTTCTTTAACAGGCTACGTGGAATTTCCAAGAGCAGTTCATAATTCATATTCCTGCCAAGACCATGTTTCCCACCTATGGTTAATGACATGCCCTGTCCTATGTCAAATTTGTGATCCTTTAGTTCCACCATCCCATCTACTACCTCAAACCAGTTTTTACTGTTCTCAATAGCCCAGTCTGAAATTTTTTCAACACCAAGTTTATTTCCCAGGCTGGATAATGGTCCGAATCCCTGAATCCTTCCATCTCTTGTCTCAATAAACCCTGAGGCATCCAGCGTATTATAGATGGGAGAGTAGTTAAGACCTACTTCACTATTCATCATTAGGGTTGCATTAAAGTATCCTGTGATGTAATCTGCAACAGGAGCAAGGTATTTAAATAGAGGAGATGACTTTACAGCATTCTGAAACCCAATCTGAGATAAGTCAATTTTGAAATCAAATTGATCGTTGCCGTCTGAAAATGTGGAGTATGATCCGGTAGCAACAATCTTTCCACCAAGTGTGGACGATTGTATCTGCTCAATTTCAAGGGTGCCATTCTTCAGAGATGCAAATCCTATTAGATCTTTTAATTGATAGCTTCCATGATCAAGCGAAGCTATATTGGCATCGATATTAATATTTACATTTTCAGGAAGTAGCAATCCTTTATTTGAATCTCCATCTACGCTATTTTCTGTTAGTAATGGAGCTGTATTTATGGATGGTGAATTGATGGTGATATCGCCATTTAAATCACCCTTATTCATAAGATATTGATTTATTCCTGAAAATGACCCTGTTGCATTTACTTGCTGGTCACTGATGAAAGCTTGAAATCTCTTAACATTAATTAAATCATCTTCAATCGAGCCCTCCAATATGATATTGTTAATATTGTAAGAAGGGCTTAAAACTTGTTGAGCATACCAGTTTACATCCATATTTAAACTAGGTATAATAAAGGATGGGTCTTGAGAAGATGCACCTGAAGATGACATGAAATCTTCTGAATTTACTTTGTTGCTCTTGATGGTCGCAGCTCCTTTTAATGTTGTGCCGGAAAGGTAATTCAGGGGATAATCTAATGATGCATCAATGTTAAAGTCAGACCCCTGAAATATCAGTTCCTCTATTCCTACTTCCAACAATTTTGGATCTGCATTTGAACTGAGTTTTTTAATTGCAATAGTGGGAATATCTGTTGATTCAATAACTATATTTTCTCCATTAAAATACCCGTCAAATATGACATCTTTCCAATTCTTCTTTCTGATGTCATTCATTGTTCCCTTTAAGGTAAAATCACTGGTTACTGTACCTTTAAAGTCAGATGTTTCTTCCATAGGGAAGGCATCTTTCCATGTTTGGAGGTTTACATCTGCCATGAGACCCATATCAATAGATTGATTGCTGATGGGGCCGGTAACGCTTAACCTTCCAGATAATTTACTGTCTCTGGCTTTCATTGAGAATGAAGGGATGTCCATTTCGAGGTTCTCATAATTTACTCCTGAAGCCTTGATACTCGCTGAAGTCGTGATTTCCTGGATGGTAGTTGAAAGCAGTGGGTATTTCACACTTCCATTCATTACATCAAGCTTAATGCTCACTGAAGGCATAGAAGACTCGTCATCTGCAAGAAGTCCTGTAATTGACGCCTCAATTGCACCCTCACCAGTTATCTGAGCATCACGATAATCCTGAGAATAGGCATATGGGATAAGAGAAAATATTTCTTTAAAATCAGCATCCGGTGCCAGGAAATCTAAATTCATTTCAGTTCCGCCGTCCTGAAGTTGAATGACTCCATCCATATTGAAAGGCAAAGCATTAAGGATTATCTCATTTTCTCTGAAGGTGTATTTATTTTCTTGCATAGCAACCTCAATGATTGCATCTGCACTAACACGAGCATTTTTCAACATCGGAATGCCAGAACTTGTCACTGTCAAGTCAGGTGTTGTTGTCTTTGTATTTAAATCAAATAGACTTTCGGTAAATCTGCCGCTACCAGTATGATTGATGTCATTTATATATAGAGCAATATTGTTAAATTCATTATTGTACTTCAGATTACTTTCAGTAACTGAATATTTTTCAAGCTCTACAGTGTATTCACTTGATTCATTTCCTTCTTTAAAGATTAAATAGTTGTTATTCAGGTTGTTATCGACTTTCATGTCGAGTATTGCTTTATCAATACTGAATCCTTTGATAAGCAGGGGAGTAGACTTCTTAATAATTGAAGGTATTGAAACTGTAAAGTCAATTGTTTCAGAAAATGCAAGTGTGTCTCCTTCAAATTCATTTATACCAATGACAGATAGTTCATCTATTTTAATTGAAGCATCTGGAAAAGACCTAAAAAAAGATAGACCGATATCTGAGAATTCAACTCGTGCATTGACTTCCTCATTGATGGCTTGTTGAATCCCTTCTTTAATCTCTTCTTCAAATACCAAAGGCATAACGGCTAGTGCGAGGATGAAGCCGAGTAGTAAAATTCCTAAAAACTTCAGAATTTTTTTAATCATGGGTTGAAGTTTAATATTATGACGGTATATCCGTCTTCAATTCATACTCAATAGGAAGAAATATGTTCGTTTGGACTAGAACTTAGGGCAGAAGTCACTGTCATTGTCATAGTCACCAAAGTAACTGATGGTAAACTCAAAGGCATTGAGTCCTAATCTGTCAGTTGTGAGGTCGTTGATGCTATGGTCATAGCTCAATCCAAGAAGGAATTTACCTGTTTCAAAACCCACTGCAAATACGACGCTCTCCAATGAAGTTCCATCCACATTACCCGATGCTCTCAGCCAGGGGCCAAAGTGAAAAAACTGGGTTCCGTCATTGTCTAATTGATACTTGAAGTTAGATCCTAAATTGTATTGATTATGAGGGCCTTGTATCAGAATAAATGATCTCGGCTCTACAGTCCATTTATCAGTAGTTTTAATTGATAAAGCAAGAGATGCACTCCATTTTCTAAATAGCTTATTGTTTCTGTCTATCGACTGATTGGACTGATCAGATTTAAAGAATGCAATATTAGCGGCATTGATATGAAATAATCCAACTCCAGCGAAAAAAGTGGACCGGTCTGAAGGGCTGATCCTGTAATTAACACCCAGTCCAAAGTCACCATATCCAAAATTGTTGAGCGGAAGAAACTCACCGGTCTCCAGTGTGTATCCATCTATGGCATTGAACTGGTCTTCAAAAGTGAGGTCCTCATAGTTGATATTCCGTTGTGCCAATCCCATGTATAATCCTGCACTTAAATATTGATTGGTTGTCTTATCCAGTGCTTTATGATAAGCACCAAATAAAGATATCTGAGTCGTATTCAGGTCAAGTGTTGAAACCCGATCTCCGAAAAAGTTAATTCCAAAAGCAAATTTATCGGGTTGAGATGTAGTATTAGGGTTAATCGGAAAACTGACATCTCCTGAAAAACTATAAGTCCTTAAAGGATCATCAATGGCTGACCTCCATTGATCACGATATGATAAAGCTACTCTGTAGAGTCCATTGGAGGTCCCTGTTAATGCAGGATTTAGCATTAAGGGATTAGCATAAAACTGAGAAAAATGGGCATCCTGGCTTTGTCCTTTATAGGTAAAGCCAACCAACAGAAAGCATATAAAGAGAAACACTTTATTCATAGGCTGTGCAAATATGCAGATTATCTACTGCTATACAACGGATAAAACTAAAAAATAAATATAATGCCTACTATCATCTTTTTGTGTATTGGGAATCATGGATTTTATCGGCACATAATTTGATTTAAACCATAAGAATAGGAAATTCTTAAAAGACGTTATTTTGTGGTCAAATTTTGGTCATCGCAAGTAAGAAAAAATATAAACCCAGGAAAGTTCATGCCATCTGCATGCTGAGTTCTGTGGCAATTAGGAGTAAACCGGATCATCAATCAAGGATGATTGACCAGCTCCTTTTTGGTGAAGTATGCGAGATTATGACTAAAAAGCACAATTACTGGTGTAGGGTACGAAGCCCGATAGATGAAATGGAAGGTTGGTGCTTAAGTCATCAAATGTATTTATTAACAGCAATTGAATATGAAAAGTACCAATTAAAATGTGCATTTGCCCTGGATATTTCACAATCTGCAATTGGGGATAATAAACACATACCCATTTTGCTCGGTTCCCGGTTGCCACATTGTGATGGCATCTCATTCAAGATGCCTAAAGAATCTATGAGATACAGTGGACAGGTATATTTTCCGCTCCAGACACCTTTTAAAATTGAGATGTTGCTCAAGATAGCAAGGAAGTATTTGTATGCTCCTTATCTGGAAGGCGGAAGGACACCTTTTGGAATAGATGCAGGTGGATATATACAGATGGTTTTTCGGATTTTTGGAATGAACCTACCTCGGAAGATAGAACAACAATCAGACGAAGGAGAGGTATTACATTTCGTGGCCGAAGGAAAAGCCGGTGATCTTGCTTTCTTTACAGATGAGGATGGTAAGATTAATCACGGTGGTATTTTGCTCGATAATGAACGCATTATTCATTCTTTTGGAATGGTCAGAATAGATCTATTGGATCACTATGGTATATTTAATAAGAATTTAAAGATATATACCCACAGACTCCGATTCTTAAAGAGAATTTTACCTGAATGACGTGACTTTAAGTAATTTAGAGAGTCCATCTATTATAACTATAACTGTTAATAATGAAAAGACTCAGTCTCTATTTTCTTCTCACATTTATATTCCTTTCTTCCTTCATTAGTGCTCAAGTGGTCATTGAAGGATACGTTTTTCAATCAGATAACAGGGGTTTTCTAAATAGAGTACACGTAAGACTTGTAGAGAGTGCTACCAATTCAGAAGTGGGGGAGACACTTTCTGATATGGATGGGTTTTTCACTTTTAAGGCAGAATTGAATAAGGAGTATAAGATCATTGCTAATAAAGAAATGTTTGAAGAAATGGTGGAGCTTATTTCTACAAGCAAGAATGTTGCTAACGGGAAGGTCTTTGCCAGGGTTGAAATGAAAAGGGCTCCGGGCTATGTATTTGAAATTACAATGGCAGAAAAGAGAGAAGATCCTGATATTCCTGTTGATGCCATCAGAGGTGCCCTGATTGAAGTGTATAATAATACAACGGAAAAGCTAGATGTGATCTTTGAAGATCACCCCCATCCCGACTTCCAGGTAAATCTGTTAAAGGGGAATCATTATACCATCTTAATAAGAAAGCAAGGATATCTTGCAAAACGACTCGAAGCTTACGTTGATGTAGAAGGATGCATTCTATGCTTTGAAGGAGTCGGAAAAGTTGAGCCGGGAGTTTCTGATAATCTGACTGAGGGAAATGAAATGGGGGTTTTATTAGCTAACCTGGAGCTAGAGAGAATTGAGCAGGATAAGACATTTGAGATCAATAATCTTTATTATGATTACGGCAAGTGGGAATTGAAACCCGAAGGTAGAGCAGAGCTCAATAAAGTAATCAACCTGTTTAAAGACAATCCTGCTCTGATTATCGAATTGGGGTCACATACAGATTCAAGAGGGAAGAGTAATAAAAATCAGGAGCTATCAGAGAAGAGAGCACAATCTGCAGTAAGCTACCTAAAGACATACGGGAATATTCCCCCTGAAAATATTGTGGCAAGAGGGTATGGAGAGTCTAAAATCCTTAACAAATGTAAAGATGGTGTGGATTGTTCGGAATCTCAACATGCCAGGAATAGAAGGACTGAGCTGAAAATAATAGGTGAAAGAAGTGATTTTACATTCAAGTCTCTTATTGAACTCAAGGAAGAAGAAAAAATGGAGGCATTGATCAGAGAGCTTCAGAATCAGGACCAAGTAAGGGTAAAAGAAGGGGAGAAGCTATCGGATGTGCTTGAGAAAGATGAATTGGGCTTAAAAGAAACCGAGGAGGTAAAGCAGGATTTACCTAAAAGCAAACCAGTACTCACTGAAACTAAAAAAGCAAACGAGTCTGAAGAGGCAAAAGGTGTGAAAGAAAAAGCTAATGACCAAGTTAAAGAAGAAGTTAAAGAGAATAATCCAACACCACCTGCTTCAGATCTAACCCACAGAATAGTTATTCATTTTTCATATCAGCCTCTGCCATCCAATCATGCGATTTACAAAGAACACAAGGATGTATATGAATATATTTCTCCTCAAAATTACCGGTACTATTTAATTGAGGCTTTTTCTTCGGAAGCTGATGCTCATGATGCTCTGGAAGATAAATGGCTTGAGAAATATCCCAATGCTTATATCATGACTTTTAAGGGAGATGAACGAATTAACTAAGCTTACCAGCCAAGGAGTAACTTAGGGGAAGCTTTTACCTTCCGGTTAAGAGGGATTTTAATACTGATGGATCCAAAGGTAGGCATCATCCACCTTTCTTGTTGGTTGATTATCGGAGATTGGTAACCTATATCATCGTCAACATCAAAGTCAATCAGGTGGCGATCTATAAAAGCATCAAATACATTGAGTAAGTGAGCCAGAATCATCCCGATATAAGCATATTCTTTATTCTTTCGGTAACGGTCACGTAACAGCTTGGCTGTGCTTGCCTGATCCACTCCTTTATAGTTATCAATCTCATCGTTTAGTAGACCGATGTAGGCCCCCTGCCATTCATCGAGGCGTTGATCATTCCATACATACCAATAAATGGCCGCACCCTCTATTCCCCATACAAGCGGTATCTTCCAATACCTCCTGTTGTAGTATTGACCTCCACCAGGTACAATTAATGAATAGAAAGCTGCCTTGCCTGGCTTTCCTGTGAAAATGTCAAAGAAGGTATTGTTGTTTCTAGGTAGGGTATCCTGATCGTTGTATGATGTATCTGGAGGAGGTGGAAGATTACTGTTGTTATTTCCTCCAAATTGTGCATGGCACGCCAACGTGAATAAAAAACAAAATGTAAATATGACAGATTTCAACGGCATAAATCTCAATCAAGTTCAAGACGGTCAATGATATTATTGAATTCAATATCAGACTTGAATTTAATAACGATCTGACCTTTGCCTTTGTTATTTCGCTTGATTTCAACTTTTGTACCAACCATATCACTTATTCGATCTCGAATATCAATAACTTCGCTTGGTAAATCTTGAGCAATACCCTGACTTACTCTTCCAGCAGCCTGTTGAGAAGATTTCTGATATGACTTAATGAGTTGCTCTGTAGCCCTTACCGACAGAGATTTTGCCACAACCTCATTGAACACTTTCTGTTGTAGTACGGGATTTTCAATTCCTGCTATACTCCTTGCATGTCCCATAGACAGTCTTTCGTCTTTAATAGCAGCCTGGATATTAGGAGGAAGTTTAAGGAGTCGTACATAATTGGTAATGGTACTTCTATTCTTTCCGATTCTTTTGCTTAAAGCATCATGAGTAAGCTCGCATTCATCCATCAGCCTTTGGTATGAAATTGCTACTTCGAGGGCATTTAAGTTAGATCTCTGAATATTCTCCACAAGAGCCATCTCCAGCATTTCCTGATCGTTGGCTACCCTGATATAAGCAGGAATTTCATGCATTCCAGCCATTTTACTGGCTCTTAGCCTTCTTTCTCCAGCGATGAGCTGGAATCTACCATCGCCCATAGATCTTAATGTGACAGGTTGGATCAATCCGAAAGTCTTAATGGATTTGGCAAGCTCCATCAATTCTTCTGAATCAAATTCCTGTCTCGGCTGAAATGGGTTTGTTTCAATGTTTTCCAGAGGTACTAAAGCTGCATGCTCGTTAAGTTTTTTTATCGAGGATACTTTTTCCTCAGTTATATTTGTCTTCTCAATATTTGATAGTAAGGCTCTTATGCCTTTACCTACTTCCTTCTTTTTACTCATGGTCATTGATTGATAGATGCTTTAGAAAGAATAGATTTTACCTTATTGGCATTGTATTTCTTGAAAATGCTGTCCTCGTTTTTTGACAGGAATTCATTGGCCAGATTCAGATAGTTGTTGGCACCCTTGGAGGTGACGTCGTACAAGATGACAGGAATTCCCAGGCTTGGTGACTCACCGATCTTGGAGTTTCTATGAATGATCGTATCAAAAACAGGATCTGTAATGATGTGATTTACTTCTTTAACAACGATTTTAGCCATTCTCAGTCGCTTGTCATACATGGAGAGGACAACACCTTCTATGATCAAATCAGGATTGGTGGTCTCCTTGACTAGGTTGATGGTTTCTTTCAGCTTCCCGTATCCTTCAAGAGCGTAGAATTCACATTGCAATGGGATAAGAACTGAATCAGCTGCGGTCAGTGCATTTAAGGTGATCAATCCCAATGAAGGTAGACAATCGATGAATATATAGTCGTATTCACTCTTGAGTGGTGAAAGCAATCGAGCCAGCTTATGATGCCTGGCTTCGGAATTTACCAATTCAACTTCTGCTCCTACCAGGTCTATTGAAGATGGCAATAAGTCAAGGTTTTGTGTCTTGGTGGGGATAATCGCATCCTTTGCATCAGCTCCTCCCAGCATGCAATCATAGATGTTGTAATCATCATCTGCCGGGTAAATTCCCACTCCGGAAGTTGCATTGGCCTGTGGATCCGCATCCACCAATAAAACTTTTTTATTTAGTATCGCCAGTGCAGCTGCCAGGTTAACGGCAGTAGTTGTCTTTCCGACCCCTCCTTTCTGATTGGCGATGGCTATAATTTTTCCCATAAATTATGTATCTCTAAGATATAATGATATTTACTAATATTAAAGTTCGTACACTTTACCAATTTCTGGTAAAATCAATTCTTTACCTTTTGCGGAAAATGTATCAGCAGCTGCTTTGTGATCGATTTCAATGTATCCGAATGTATCGAAATGATAACCAAATATTTTATCGCATTCAATAAAATCAGAAGCTATTACGGCATCCTCGTATCCCATCGTGAAATTATCGCCAACGGGTAAGATGGCAAAATCCAGTTTTCTACTTGTTATGGGAATCAACTTCATATCCATCGTCAATGCTGTATCTCCGGCTATGTAAAAACAAACGGCACCATTATCTATAACAAAACCACCCGGATTACCTGCATAAGTCCCATCAGGAAGGACAGAAGAATGGATTGCATTTACATATTTAACTGATCCGAAATCAAAATTCCACTTCCCACCATGATTCATTGGATGACCCTGGTAACCCTTTTCTCCATAGTAGGTGACAATTTCATAATTGGATATAAGGGTCCCACCGGTTCTTTCGAGAATATTCTCCACATCTACAACATGATCCTGATGTCCATGTGTGAGAAGTAAATAATCACAAGGGATCTCATCCACGTTAACATCTCCTGCTAGCGGATTGCCTGAAATAAACGGATCAACTACTAAGTTATGACCTCCTAATTCTATCTGTAGACCTGCTTGACCTAAAAATCGTAGTTTCATATTCTTTATGTTTTAAATGCTAATAATCAATTGAATATGTAGGATTGATTGAAGAATTAATTCAATTGAATATTAATCAATTCTTCTAGAAATCACAATGCAAAAGTAACCTTAATTAGCTAAATAACTACGATTATTGCTTCATTCTACACCAATCTGTTTCAATAGGTGAGATGCATTAAAATTAGAACAGATTCCTTCCTTTAACTTATAATCAAAAACCAAATCTTCACCTTCAAATTCAATATCAAAGTAGTAATTTCTGATGTGTTTAGGTTGTTGGAGACTCAACTCTGCAAGTTGTATATCGTGGGTAGCAATAATAGCATAAGCCTGATGATCGAGAATCTTTTTCGTTATCGCTATAGATCCTTTTAATTTATCTTTTGAATTGGTTCCTCTGAGCATTTCATCAATCAAGTAAAGAGCTTGATCACCTTGATTGAGGCTGTCAAGAATAACCTTGACTCTATTCAATTCTGCTTTAAAGGTAGATACCGATTCCTCTAATGCATCTTTTATTCTCATATATGTAATGATCCTGACACTCGGTATTCTAAATTCAGAAGCATCCACAGTTGTACCGGAATAAGCAAGGATCATGTTAACGCCGATGGTTCGTAATATGGTGCTTTTACCTGACATGTTTGACCCTGTAATGATATTGATATGGTCTTGTCTATTGAGGCTAAAATCATTGGGGATACATTGTCCATCCAGCATGAGAGGATGCCTAATATCTGTAAGCCTGTAATCTACTTTCTCATTAATAATGGGAAGCACATGATCAGAATGATTATATGCCCATATGGATAGTGACGTCAAGGCCTCTACTTCTCCTAGTGAAGTGAATAAAGCAGGAATATCTTCTTCATATTGCTCAGACCATTCTTTTAATCTCTTAAGAATCCTAAAATCCCAGAGCGTAGCCAAGTTCAAGATGAAACCAACTATCATATTCAGCCGATAGTCAAGTTTATTGATTAAAACATCTAATTTATTAAGTGAAACAATCTGTGATTCTCCTTTCTCTTTTTGAATCAATTGACTGAGGTGGGCAGATTTCCATTTTCGGTTATAGATCAAATTGAAAATGTCTATATACTCAGAAAGGTAGTTCTTCCCTGTGGAGATAGAATTGTGGATCTGATTGACTTTGTTAGCATACCTTAGATAAATTGTGAATATGGCAATAGCTCCGGCTAATGCTATGGTGCTCAGAAAGGGCAAAGAAAAAAAATATAAAGCGATGATTGCGATCCAGAAAAGAGGAACGAACCACAATGCAATCTTTATAATAGGCATCTCAACAACAGAATAATCCTGTGAGGTCAACGATTTAATTTTACCTAATAAGTTGGCGTCGCTCTTACTCTCAGTCAACCAAAGTCTTGTAATAAATTCGTCCCTCCATTCTTTGTCTTCTGCCAATTCACGTATTGATTCTTGTCTGGAATGGATCTCTTCAATAGTCGGTATTGTTGAAAGTATGTATGCAAGAGCATTTCCTCCCCATATGGATGCACATCGATTCACTAATCCGTACAATGAGCTATTGCCAAATATGTCCAGGTCATCTGTATAGTCGTGAGATGGGTTTAAATACGCATCTCCGTTTGGATACATGTTTTTATGAATGGTGAGCGTATTTATTTCATTTTCCTGAATGGATTTCTTTGCATTAAGGTGAGCAATCCTGGAACGTGTCTTTTCATGTCGGATGAAGATGATAAAGAAAATGATTCCAAAAGCTATGATGCTTAAAATACCATAGGTAATTGCTGAATTAAAGGAAAGAATAACGATTGCAACACCAACAAAAGCTGTTATTAATCTCATGAAAGAAAGCCTCCTCTCAATCTTGTTCAATTTTTCTACCTGGGACTCTATCTGGTTGATCTCCTGAGCATATTTATTAATAATATCCTTCATCGATTTATTCATACTGCAAGGATAATAATCTATATCCAATATTTATTAAGTAAGAAGAGTTATATGGGAAGTAATACGAATTAGAATTGTCTTTTAATATTGCTATTATTGTGACTACTCAATCAATTTTCGTCATAATAGTATTCATCTTTAATTTTAAACAGAATTAATATTTATGAAAAAACTTATCCTATCCTTTCTGGTAATTATTACAATGACTTCGTCCTGTAAAGTCCTGGAAGAGCTTGCTTTAGTACCATCTGAGTTTGAAACCATATCAGCTCTAAAAGAAGTTCTTAATTCTTCTGCATTCAGGTCAATAGCCACTTTGAAAAAAATGAATGATGGTGGGGTAGAAGCTTTACTTCCACAGGAATTACAACCAGTATTTGGAACCCTCAGAAATATCGGATTAGGTGGAAAGATTGATGAAGTGAATAAGCAGATTGTATCAGTCTCAGGTGTCGTTGTTGAAGAGAGTGGGTATATCATGGCTGATGCCATAAAGGAGCTTACTTTTACAGACGCTGTGGCGGTAGTTACCGGAGGTAAAGATGCGGCTACTCAGGTGTTAAGAGAGAAAATGTATATAAGCGTTAAAAAAAGGTACAGCGGTAGACTTGATGAAGAATTACAAAAAGGAGGAGGAGATGCAGTGAAATATTGGCCGATAGCAACAAATGCTTACAATTTGTTCTCTAAAGATAAAGTTGAAGGAACACTATCTGACTTCATAGC
>JABDLO010000252.1 GCA_013002995.1 Saprospiraceae bacterium
CCTCCCGATCAATTGTTGAGGGTAGAACCCAATTTAATTGCTGAAAAATCTACCCACTTTATCGTCAATTATCAATGGATGAAAAATAATCGAACCTTCCGGATTGAAGCCTACGACAAAAGATATGATGACCTCGTCAAATATGACCCTGAGTTGATATTCATTCCTGACTCCTATAATAATTTTGGTAAAGGTTATGCAAGAGGAGTAGATCTTTTTTACAGGGATAGTAAAAGCATCAATAATGCTGACTTTTGGATCAGTTATTCTTTCCTGGATACAGAACGGGAGTATCGTGATTTCCCGGCACAAGCAGCTCCGACCTATACATCCAGGCATAACTTTTCACTGGTTTACAAGCATTTCATAACCGATCTTAAAAGTCAGCTGGGAGCAACTTATTCATTTGCTTCAGGAAGGCCATATAATGACCCCACCAAAGAATCATTCAATAATGCACGCACTCCATCATTTCATGACTTGAGTTTTAACATCAGTTATCTGCCCAGGCCTAATCTGATCTTATATGCCTCAGTATCCAATGTGCTGGGACGAGACAACATTTTCGGATATCAATTCAGGCAGATTCCGGGAGATGACGGAAACTATGAAAGCAGGGCTCTTACACTTCCTGCCCCCAGGTTCTTATTCCTGGGAATATTCCTGACTTTAACTGACTCTGGCAGTGCGTCTCAATTACCTAATCTTTAAATCTTTAATAATGAAAAAAACAATAATTCTAATTCTTATGATGTCTTTTAGCGTTGGTATTTGGGCACAAAACCCATATGTGGAATCTATGATGAAGGGCATGGAATTGATCAAGAAGGCTCAGGGTAAGGATCAATACATTACAGCGGCCAACCACTTTGATAGAATTGCCCAGGTGGAGAAGGAACAATGGCATCCGGCTTATCATGCTGCTTTTTCCAAAGCTATTGCGGCTACACAAGTGTCGGATCCCAGTATGATAGAAGAATTTCTGGATGGTGCACAGAGTAGCCTGGATAATGCATCTTCAATAATTGACAACCATTCTGAAATACTAGCTTTACAGGGCTTCATACATATGCTTCGGATTGGCGTCGATCCAATGACTCGTGCTCAACAGTATTCAGGGATGAGTTCGGCTTCATTACAGAAAGCCATTGCGCTTGATGAGAATAATCCAAGAGCCATTTTTTTATTGGCTCAATTAAGCTATGGAACAGCTCAGTTTTTTGGATCGGGAACGGAAGAGGCTTGTCAATTAAACGAGAAGGCTTTGGCATTATTTGCTGCAGAAGAAAAGAATAAAAAGGATGCTTCATTTGATCCTCAGTGGGGTAGAAATATGTCAGAATCATTTAAAGAACAGTGTGCCAATTAATTTATAGATTGCATTGTAAGGATTATATTCTATTTTAGATTATATGGCCACCTCAACAAGTCAATTAAGATATCACATCATCAGTACATTTTGGATTGCCTTACTCGGATTTCCTACAGGGTTGATATTTTGTGAATCCTGCCGCAGTGATTTTTCTAAGTTTATTACTATTGGTATTTATTCTGCCATTTTATGGATCGTACTTTGGAAAGGAAATGAAGCATTATCGCTGTGGTTGGATCTAAAATTTGACTGGGTTAATACACCGTTAAAAAGATTAACAGCAGGTATTGGTGGACACATCATCTTTACTGTACTTGCTATCCTTTTTATCAACTTCACCATATTCAGATTCATGGGATGGGATCAGGAAATTAGCAGTTTAGGTGGAATTTTCAATCTTAGTGCTCCACCGGTCATAATCACGATCATTATATCTACCATATTAACTGCTAGGGATTTTTTCCTTTCTTGGAGGCAATCAGCTGTGAATGAAGAAAAAATCAAGAAAGAACTGGCTGTTACGAAGTACGAAGCTCTGAAGAATCAAGTTAATCCTCATTTCTTATTCAATAGCCTGAATGTATTGACTTCATTGGTATATAAGGATGCAGATCTATCAGCAAAATTTATTAAAAAGCTTTCTGAAGTTTACAGGTATGTCCTGGAAGTGAAGGATATGCAACTAAACAGTTTGAATCAGGAGATCTCTTTCCTCAAGTCATATATTTTTCTGCTTAAGATGCGGCATCAGGAAGGATTGGACGTGCAAATTCATGTGGTTGATAATCATGATATCAAAATAGTGCCATTGTCTTTACAGATGCTGGTTGAAAATGCAGTAAAACACAATGTTGTTTCAGGTGAACAACCATTGACCATTGAAGTGTTTAGGGAGAATGGCTATTTGGTGGTCAGAAATAATCTACAGAAAAAACCAGTAAAGAATGCGTCAACCCCGGAAATAGGGTTGTCTAATATCATAGCCCGATATGCATTTTTAACTGATAATGAAGTCATAGTTAATGAGGAGCCACCTTATTTTGAAGTTAAACTTCCAGTTTTATGGATCAAAGAATGAAAGTTTTAATCATAGAAGATGAACGACTGGCTCAGGAATACCTTGAAAATTTACTGTTGGATACCGGATATGAAATCGAGGTGGTCGGTGTATGTGACTCATTAAAACATGCCATCAAATGGTTGATCAGGAATGCCGAGCCGGACCTGATTTTTATGGATATTGACCTGGGTGATGGATTGTGTTTTGAAATCTTTGAAGTAGTTGACATCACGTGTCCAATCATATTTACGACTGCCTATGATGAATATGCCATTCAGGCCTTTAAAGTGAATAGTATTGATTATTTGCTCAAACCCATTTCTTCCGTAGAACTTATAAAAGCATTGAATAAATACAACCGCCTTTCGGCAAATGTTATTGATGAAAAGAGATTTGATGCTGTGGCCAGTATGCTTTCTGAAAAATATAAATCCAGATTCATCATTAAAGTAGGTCAGCACATCAGAAGTCTTCCCGTAGAAAACATCCTATTTTTTGAGAGCAGAGATAAAGCCACCTATGCCTTTGATATAGAAGGCAGGAACTCTTTAATAGAATGTTCCCTGGATAGATTGGATTCAATATTGGATCCGGTCATCTTTTTCAGGATAAATAGGAATTATCTTATAAGCTTCAAGTCGATCAAAGAAATCATAAGTTATTCAGGCAGCAGACTTAAAGTCAGCCTGGCCATGACGGAAGGAGAGGATATTGTTGTTTCAAGAGATAGGGTGAATGATTTCAAATTATGGTTGGATATATGATTCGCGTTTATATAAAATTACACTCTACTTAAACTATTTAAATATCTGACGATTCCTTTTTACAAGATATAATCATGACTCTTTAAAGATGCATTGAACTCTGTATGCTGAAATGTCTATGCGATTGTAGTCTATCTAAGATACTGGTTTTTACTGAAATCAAATAAATGTAAAAAGAGTTTTAAATGTAGTATCCCTGTCTATGAAATAAACTTATTTGTCTATCAGAATTAGATTATTGAACTTACATTGAGATCCAATCATTAAGAAACATGAACCAAAATTCAAAATTCCAATTATGATGCAAGCACATGAAATCGATTTCACCATCTACGGTGAAGAAATGCAATTTGTAGAAATAGAACTTGATCCGGAGGAAACGGTGATATCAGAACCCGGAAGTTTCCTGATGATGGATGAAGATATAGAGATGAAGACCATTTTTGGGGATGGAACAGGTCAGGATGAAGGTGTAATGAAAAAGCTCTTTGGGGCTGGTAAAAGACTCCTGACCGGAGAGAAATTATTTATGACAACGTATACCAATCTGGGCTATGACAAAGCCAAAGTGTCATTTGCATCACCCTATCCCGGCAAAATAATTCCTATAGACCTTACAGAATATGGCAATAAGATCATTTGCCAGAAAGATGCCTTTTTATGTGCTGCCAAGGGAGCACGTGTGGGAATTGAATTCTCTAAAAGACTTGGAAGGGGTTTTTTCGGTGGTGAAGGATTCATCATGCAGAAAATTGAAGGAGATGGCATGGCATTTATGCACGCGGGAGGTTTCATTGTTGAGAAAGAACTGGCATATGATGAGCACCTTAGAGTAGATACCGGATGCCTGGTAGGATTTACTGAGGATGTAGATTATGATATCATATTTGTGGGTGGTGTAAAGAATACCATCTTCGGTGGAGAAGGATTGTTTTTTGCCAGCCTAGTAGGTCCGGGAAAAGTATGGATCCAGACCTTGCCCATCAGTCGCCTGGCAGATCGTATTCTTACTCAGAGTAAGGGATATATGAAAGGCGGAGGAAAAGGTGAAGGAAGTGTCCTGGGACAGCTGGGTAACTTGCTGGATGGAGATGGGTTTTAAGCCCGGGAATTATTTTTAACCACAGAGTAATAAGAGTTTTTCACAGAGCAAGTATGTTTGTCTAGAAACAAGAGATGAGGAATAGTTAAATTGAAGTAACAAAATCTCTTAACTATTTAAATCCTCATCTCATGAGAAGGAAAATTAATAACAAAACCTTTGAAGGGC
>JABDLO010000260.1 GCA_013002995.1 Saprospiraceae bacterium
ACAGTATTGAGTAGAAAGATTGCTTCATTAGGTATATATCCTGCTGTGGATCCACTGGATTCCACATCAAGGATCCTTGATCCAGCCATTATTGGAGAAGAACATTACAATACTGCTGAGAAGGTAAAAAATATCCTTCAGAGATATAATGAACTTCAGGATATCATTGCCATCCTCGGTATGGAGGAATTAAGTGATGAAGATAAGTTGGTAGTTAGTAGAGCCAGAAGGGTTCAGAGATTCTTATCACAACCTTTCCATGTTGCTGAACAATTTACGGGTACTCCGGGTGTACTTGTACCCATTGAAGATACCATCAGAGGATTTAACATGATCCTCAACGGCGAGATGGATCAGTATCCTGAGGCAGCCTTTAACTTAAAAGGTTCTATCGAAGAAGTAATGGAGGCAGGTAAGAAAATGCTTGAAGAAGCTCAAGCCTAATTTTACATTTAAATTTTCATTAAAGTGAATCTAACCATATTAACGCCCGTCAAGCAATTATTTCAAGGAGAAGTGACAGCAGTCAAAGTTCCTGGAACAAGTGGACAATTTGAAGTACTAAAAGGTCACGCTAATATCGTATCGGCCTTGGGTGAAGGAAATGTCCAGATTACAGATGCTAAAGGGCAGAAAAAGAATTTTAAAATCAATCAGGGATTCATTGAGGTCCTTAGAGATGAGATAGCAGTTTTGGTTACCGGTGTAGAGGAATAGTGACCATTATGAAAGATTGAATAGCCGATACAGAGGAAACTTTGTATCGGCTTTTTTATTTATTAATCTAATTTTATCACATCAAGGTTTAATTCTTTGAATCTTTCCTGAATCGACTTAACATTATCCGTTTTAATTTCATTATATCTCTGTGAAATCTCATCCATCGTTTTCTTCAATTGATTCAATTGGTTCCTTTGATTGGAAGTCATAGGAACAAGAGGATGATCTAATAAATATGAAGTGCCAAACAGTTGACTGCTTAAAACATCAGGTTGCCGATAAATACCTTGAACTTTTTTGCCTATGATATCTTCCTTCAAAGACTTAATCTTCCCTTCAAATTCATTTATCGATGCATAAATGGCATCATTTTCATTGATTTTGTTTTGCTTCAATATGCTCTTGATAAATGTGATGCTTTTTTCATTTTCTCTTATTTCATCCATTGTTTCAGTCGCTTGTTTCATTATTGTCTCAAGTTCCTCCAGTACAACTGCTTTTTCTGCTAAATCAGAATCATTGATCTCCAATCTAGGGTCTTTATGGACCATTATTTGTTGATTATGAGAGTTATCCTTGTATGTCACTTTAATGGTGTACTTACCTGGAGATACATAGCTACCATCTCTTGGTTGCAATTTCTTATTTGGTCTAGGCTGATTGGGACCTCGCATTGCATCTCGTGTTAATTTCCAATTAATTCGATTTATTCCTTTCACAGGTTTTTGATAAAGTGTCCTTAATAATTTGCCACGAATATCAGAAATTTCAATTTTCACCAAGTCGTTCAATTCTTCAGCAGTTTCATCACCTTGCTTTAGAAAATACGATATCAATGCGCCATATGGACGGTTAGCACCATTGTATAAAGCATCGCCTATCTTTCCATCTCTATATCCAATTGATTCTCCAATAATCATAAGGTGCGCATCAGGAGGTGTAAAAACAGCGAGCTGATCATCTGGAAGACCTTCAGCCGCAATTGCCCTTAGTGGTCGTATATCATCCATGATCCATATAGATCGACCAAATGTGCCTATAACAAGATCATGTTCTCTAGGATGAATGACAAGGTCACTGACAGGCATTGTAGGTAGTCCAATTTCCCACTCATTCCAGTTATCACCTCTATCAAAACTTACATAGAGCCCAAATTCAGTTCCAACAAACATTAAATTCGGTTCGACAGGATCTTCAACAAAACAATAGGTATACCCCCTCACATCATCATCAACCAATCTCTTCCATGATTTTCCATAATCTTCTGTCCTAAAAACATATGGTTCCCAATTATTCCTTCTGTGATCATCAAAAACAACTACCGCTGTCCCTGCTGAGAATTTTGATGCGTTCACTTGTGTAACCCATGTATGTGGTGGCACTCCATCAATATTAGATGCTACATTTGACCAATTGGCCCCACCATCCCGAGTTACCTGTAAATTGCCATCATCTGTTCCTACCCATATCACGTTCTCTTCAACAGGACTGGGATCGATACTAATGATTGTTGTATGATTTTCAGCTCCTGTGACATCATAAGTAAGCCCTCCTGTCTCCAACCATTCTTGTTTTTTCGGATCATCAGTTGTAAGATCAGGTGATATGATCTCCCAGCTATCACCATTATCTGATGACTTGTGAAGATATTGACTACCATAATATATGGTCTTCTTATCATTAGGATCAATAGCAATTCCAGCATTCCAATTAAACCTTAAAAAATCTCCATCGGGGTGGACAGGCTTAATTTTCTTTAAATATCCTGAAGGTGCATGCCATCTTATAAGGTTTCCAGCCTGTCCCATAGCATATCCATAATCATTGTCCAATGGATCAGGAACTACATCAAATCCATCTCCCACACTCAATCGTTGCCAATACATATTCCTAATTCCCCCTTTAAACCAAGTCTGACTGGGGCCTCTCCAACTGCCGTTATCCTGTAACCCTCCCATTACATTATAAGGAAAAGCATTGTCAACACGGATATGATAAAACTGTGCCAGCGGCAAGTTGTCAGCAAACCACCAATTCTTGCCTCTGTCTTGAGTAATATTGAGACCCCCGTCATGACCAATAATTAAAAATTCCGGATCAGATGGATGCGCCCACCAGGCATGGTGATCTGTATGAATTTTATTGCCAGGTGCAAAGGTTGACCATGTCTTTCCTCCATCGTCAGAAACTGTCACAATGGTGGCAATGGAGTAGATTCTATTTTCATTAACTACATCAACATATATATCCGCATAATAGAATGGCCTATTTCCGATCAGTTCATCCCCCGGTTTTGATCTCTTGGACCATGAATATCCTCCATCAACTGATTGATATATTGCATTTTCTTTGGATTCAATGTAAGCATATATATAATCCGGTTTAGAAGGAGCAAAAGATAACCCTATCCTTCCTATTTCCCCAGTTGGTAATCCTGAATCACCGTTAATTCTATTCCAGGATTCTCCGCCATCGGTGCTTCTATAGACTCCACTGCCTTCACCTCCTGATTTAAAAAACCATGGCCATCTTCTGTGTTCCCACATACCCACTATCATATGATTGGGATTAGAAGGATCTACCACCAGATCAGATACCCCTGTTCTATTATTTACAAAGAGGGTTTTATTCCATGTTTCCCCTCCATCACTACTTGTATAGACTCCTCGTTCATCACTATCGCCCCAGGTCGGACCAGAGACTCCTACCACCACCCTTTCCGGATCATCAGGATGAATAATTATTCTATGGATCTGTCTTGTATTTTCTAACCCAAGATGGCTCCAGCTGCGACCACCATCCATTGATTTGAACATTCCGTATCCACTATTCTGACTATTCCGCGGATTCCCTTCTCCAGTTGCTACATAAATGATATCAGGATTTTTCTGATAGATCTTAATATCACCTATAGAGGCAGCCATTTCGTTATCAAATATAGGAGTGAAG
>JABDLO010000302.1 GCA_013002995.1 Saprospiraceae bacterium
CATGTAATGCACAATCGGCTGCTACAGCGCATCCACCATTTCCGGATCCTAATACTGCTATTTTCATATGGGTAAGAACTTTAAAGTCACTGATAAATGAAATTCAATTTGTATGTGATAAACATGATGAATGTTATGACTACGGTAGTTATAGTCATTACTCCCTATAATTAAATGTACAAATCTGAGAACATCAAACTACTGTATAACTATCGATAGAAATCTGAAATTGTGATGTTCAGACTGAGACTTCAATCGCGTTTTCTACATTTAGAATTTTCTCGGCATAACTTGATTCATCATCATCATAACGGATTGTAAATCCTCGTTTTCTGAACATATGCAGCATAACCGTATTTGCATTCAGTACTGTTGCATAGACCTTACTGATCTTTCTTTGTTCCGCAATTTCCATGATAACATCCATGAATTTATTACCAAGCCCTTTACCCTGATATCTGTCTTCAACGAGAATTGCAAACTCAGCGGATTCATTATTGACATCTGCAACCAATCGAACAACACCTGCCATTACATCCTCACCATTTTCATTAACCTTGGCAATAAGAGCGATCTCTCTATCGTAATCAATCTGGGTAAACCGCGTTAACATATCATGGGTCACTTTACCAAGATGGCCAAAGAATCTGAAATATTCGGTTTGCCTGGAAATACGGTTAAACAATTCCCTCTCCATTGGTTCATCTTCTGGTTTGATCGGACGGATAAGTACTTCAGTACCATCTCTCATGGTCCATTCCCTGTTGAGTTCGCGAGGATAAGGAGAAATTACGAGATGTGAATAATCCTTAACTTTTTCGGATGAAATCGACTCATCCAGTACAATCTTGGCATCCAGAACCACACCTCCGGTATGATCAACCACATACGGATTGATATCTATCTCTTTGATCTGTGGGAAGTCCATTACCAAATAAGCGAATTTGTACAATAAAAATTTTATGGCATCTATATCTGCGCCTTTCATACCTCGATATCCTTTAAGAAGTTTATAGATACGAGTGTCTTCAATGATCCTTTGCGCAAGCATCATATTAAGAGGAGGAAGTCCTACGTTGAGGTCCTTAAACACTTCAACAGCAACGCCTCCCATTCCGAATACGATAATCGGACCGAATATGGGATCCTTTTTAGATCCGATAATGAGCTCATATTTTTTGCTCACCATTTCTTCAATGAGTACACCTTTTATATCGGCATCGGGTTTAGCGGTCCGAGCTCCTTTAAGAATATTCTTGTAGGCGTCTAAGGCCTCTTTTTCATTCGCAATATTGAGAACCACTCCGCCAGTATCTGTTTTATGTGTGATATCTTTACTGGCAATCTTCATAGCCACAGGATAACCGATCTCCTTACATTTTTCAACTACCTCTTCTTCTGTTGCTGCCAAATCATGCCTGGTCACAGGAATTTCATAATTGGTAAGAACTACTTTAGCCTCATCTTCTGTAAGTACATAGCGATTTTGATCCATAATAGATTTGATCAATTCATGATTCTTGGCTGTATCGGGATCGAATCTGTGTGGAATAGTGGACGGTGTTTCGTGCAACGCTTCAATGTTTCGGGTATATCGATACATCGACATAAATGTATTTACGGCGTTCTCAGGAATCCTATAAACAGGAATATTATTGGCTTCAAGAATATCCCTTCCTTTTTCAACATCCTTTTCACCCATCCAGGAGGCCAGGATTGGTTTAGAATACTTGTCGCTTAATTTAACTATTTCGGCTGCAATTTCATCTGCCTTTGTCATAGCTTGAGGTGTAAGTACGACCAGAACGCCATCAACACCACTATCATTCAAAACAGCTTCAGTTGCATCTTTATATCTTTGAGGGCCAGCATCCCCGAGCACATCTATTGGGTTACCATGACTCCAAACCGGCGGCAACGTGCTATTCAATTTTTCCATTGTGGATTCTGAAAGTTCGGCGAGTTCCCCACCAAATTTGATGAGGTGGTCAGTAGCCAGGACTCCGGGACCGCCAGCATTTGTAATAATAGCAAGTCTATTGCCTTGAGGCCTTGGTTGCATGGCGAGGGCCTGAGCTGCATTAAATAATTCTTCAATTGTATTTACAGGAATGATCCCGGCCCGTTTAAAAGCTGCATCAAATGCGATGTCATTGCCTGCCAGTGTTCCCGTATGTGAAAGAGCCACCTTAGCCCCTGCATCACTCTTGCCCGCTTTTAGAACAATAATGGGTTTAGTTCGTGCGAAAGCCCTGGCTGCGCTCATAAATTTCCTGGTATGAGTGATAGACTCCATGTAAATCACAATGCTGCTGGTTTGGGGATCACTACCGAAATAATCTATCAGATCATGAAAACCTACATCTACCATCGATCCAATAGAAACAAAATTGCTGAAGCCAACATTCTGTTCTACAGACCAGTCCAGAATAGCCGTACAAAGTGCTCCACTTTGTGAAATAAAGGCAATCTTTCCGGGCAAGGCCATTTTATTGGCAAAACTTGCATTAAGTTTTATAGAAGGTTTAATAAAACCAAGGCAGTTTGGCCCGATTATCCTCATATTATATTTTCTGGCATAGCCCAAAATGGTGTCACTTAATTGTTGTCCGCTTTCACCGGCTTCCATAAATCCTGCAGATATTATTACAATACCTCCAACACCATATTCACCACATTCCTTTACCAGATCAGGGACGGTAACCGACGGAGTAGCAATTATAGCTAAATCAATATCATCCCTGGTGTCGCTGAGTTTAGAATAACTTCTGACTCCATAGATGCTTTTATTCTTATAATTTATAGGATATACGGTACCCTTGAATCCTGAACCAATCATATTCCGGATCAATGCATATCCAACACTACCTTCATTGTTGGATGCTCCAATTACAGCAACAGTTCTAGGCTCAAAAATTCTTTTTAAAGGATTCATAATTTCAATGGTTTACTTTAAGGTTTATTTCGTTTTATATAAAGTTTCATTCTGTTCATGTCGTCCAATATGGCCTTAGAACGGATAATAGTTTGTCGATTCTCAATTCATAATCCATCCAAATTTTAATATCGGATTCCGTGGATGCTTCTGAATATATTTTAGGATTATCAGATATGCCATCCGTAAAATTGGTAATACATTTTGGTAACTCTTCAACATTGTATCCACCTTCGAGAGTGGCGAAGACATTATTGAAATTTTCGGTCAATAATTTTCCGGTTTCATAAAA
Organism: Saprospiraceae bacterium; assembly: GCA_013002995.1. GTDB lineage: Bacteria > Bacteroidota > Bacteroidia > Chitinophagales > Saprospiraceae > JABDLO01. Next base: position 3,228 of record JABDLO010000302.1, read on the forward strand.
TGAATCAACCGTATATCGGAGTTGCAGGAGCAGGTCGTATTGATGTGAATCAAATCCGGCCGAAACAGCCACTACATCGGGATTAAATTCCTTGGCTATAGGAAGGGTGTTCTTTAGGGCATCGGCATATATATCATCTCCAGATCCTGGAGGAAGTGGAACATTTATAGTAAACCCGGTACCATCTCCGGTTCCAATCTCATCCGCATTTCCATGCCCGGGGAATGCCGGATACTGATGAATTGACCAGTACATC